>CAMPJQ010000089.1 GCA_946886925.1 uncultured Terrimonas sp. | reverse complement strand
GTCCGATGAGAAAAATTGAAAAAATAATTTGCGGTAAAATTTTTTCAAATATATAATTAAAGATATTGCCTAATTGCACCTGGTAGCTGATCGGATGGGTAAACCCAATGGTGGCCTTATTCCATTCGGGCCGCGATTGCCCGTTGCGTTTTACTTCAGACTCCTCTTTTCTCATAATGGAAAAGGGAACATTTATATCTTCTTTCTGCAGGTTTTTTGTGTATGCGTCCCGGATATCTATAACCCGCAGCGAATCCTGGAGAGAATCTATGCCAATCAAAAATTCAAAAAAGCGCCCGCCGGCCTTATAACTTCTGCGTAGCGCGGTATCGTCTGGCATAGAACCTGCAGATCTTTCCACTGTAATAATGGAATTGCGCGTGGGTTGCGGGGGGATGGTGTAAAAAGAATCGCTCACGCGCTTTCTTATCGTTTCTGTAAACCGGGCTATATCAGGGGGTAAACCATAACGCAACCTGGAGGTACTGTCTAACTTTAGCTTGGAAGACTGAAGATCGAAAACAGATTCACGGAATATTACATTGGTACGAAAGCGAAGCACTCTTTTCTCTTCGTTAATTTTTATAACGATCCAATACACCTGGAAGGCAGCTATTAAAACGATAGCTGCTACCATTAAACCAACTGATATGCTGAATTTTCGGTTCATGTAGCTACAAAAATATATTTTACCTCTTTCATGCTGCTATTGCTTTAACCTTAATTAACATCTCACCCTGAAATATAATAAAATGTTTGATGCTGCGTTATTTATAAATCCACTTCATCCAATAATTATTAAAATAGCCATCATGAATTCTTTTACAACGAGAAAGCCGTTCGATATTAACAGGTTGTTTTTCAGTTTGCTGAATAAAATTATGCAACGTCCCGACTTTTATCCCATTAAATACTATCATAAAAAAAGGCGGGGAAAGGAAGATTTAGAAAGTTTGTAATGGGTATTGTTCCCAATCTCTATAGTCACAAAATGCACCAACCACTCTTTTATGGGTGGTTTTTTTGTTGTAAAGGAATACAATCAACTGAAAAGATATTCTACATCATCCCTCGAAAGACTCTTGACAAAAGTGTTATCGTCTGCGATCAGGTCTCTGGCTAAAGAACGCTTTTTTTCCTGCAACTGAAGTATCTTATCTTCAATGGTGTCTTTGCATATCATGCGATAGGCAAAAATGTTTTTCGTCTGTCCGATACGGTGTGTACGGTCAATAGCCTGTTGCTCTACGGCCGGATTCCACCACGGGTCAACAATATATACATAATCGGCCGCGGTAAGATTCAATCCCACACCACCAGCTTTAAGCGAAATTAAAAATGCCCTGCAGGTATCGTCGCTCTGAAAGCGGTTGATCGCCTTTTCTCTTTCGTGTGCCGGGGTGCTTCCGTCGAAATATTCAAAGGGTACTTCCAATGTTTTGAGCTTATCCTTGATCAGGGCAAGCATGCCCAGGAATTGTGAAAATACAAGCGCTTTATGATTGCTTATATTTTCGGTGATCTCTCTTGCTATTTCTTCCAGCTTGATGGAATGATTGGGATATTTCTCCGGTTCATTCATAATTGCGGGAGAGTCGCAGATCTGTCTCAGTTTCATTAACCCCTGCAAAATGGTTAACTGCGAACGCTCAATACCCTGTTCATTGATTACACCCAATATCTTATTCCGGTAGTCGTTTCGGAAAGCTTCATAAATTTCTCTTTGCTCGGCCTGCATTTCGCAAAACAGGATCGTTTCTGTTTTTTCGGGAAGATCTTTTGCAACCTGTTCTTTGGTACGGCGCAGAATAAATGGATACAGCAGTTTTTTTAAATGCTCTTTCCTGTCCTGCTCTCCAAATTTATCAATAGGAGTGGCAAATTCATTCCGGAAATATTCAACACTTCCCAGCATACCCGGATTTAAAAAATTCATCTGCGCGTAAATATCAAATGTATTGTTCTGAAGGGGCGTACCGCTCAGGCAAAGCCGGTTTTTTGATACCAGGAGGCCGGCAGCCCTGGTTACCTTGCTCTGCGGGTTTTTAATGGCCTGCGATTCATCAAGAATAACGTAATCAAAATGCATTTCCGTAAGCAATTTAATATCGCTTCGTAAAGTGCCATAGGTAGTGATAATAACGTTATAGGCATTAAAAACTTCTTTATTGCGGCCCCTGTCGCCACCATGATGAATGTAATAGGTAAGATCAGGGGTGAATTTTTTTATTTCATTTTCCCAGTTGAACATCAGGGTGGTAGGACAAACCACTATGGCTTTCAGTGATTCATGGGTATCGCGGTAAAACTGCAAAAATGATAAAGCCTGCACCGTTTTACCCAAACCCATGTCATCGGCCAAAATACCGCCCCAGCCTACCTCGCTCAAATAATTAAGCCAGTGATAACCCGCTACCTGGTAGGGACGCAGAATATGCGCCAGTGCCGGGGGAGGGTCAATTTCTTTGATGCGGTTAAATCCTCTCAGCCTGTTGTATTTCTCTTCCAGTTCTATTAAAACTTCGGCTTCATTTCTTTCTTCATACAATTCATCTATTACACTGAGATGATATTTAGAAAGGCGCAGTGAATTATTTTTGCCCTCACCCACCCTAAACAGCAGCGAGTATTTTTTTAGCCAGCCTTCGGGTAATATGCCCAGTGTGCCATCGTTAAGCTGAACAAACTGTTGTTTGTTGACCAGTGCTCTTTTAATTTCGTCTATACTTACCTGCTGACCGCCAAACACAACCTTTACTTTGGCATCGAACCAGTCCATGCCGCTGCTGATATGAATTTCAGTGGACGGACGGGCAGTATTAAAACGGAAATTTTTAAGCACATCAAAACCCACCACGGGCACATTCATTTCTTTCATACTGTCCACAAACAAAAAGAACCAGTTGTTCTTTAAAACGTCCGCGCCTTTTAAAGCCAGTGTAGCTGCGCCTTCGGGATGAATGAAATTGGAATGAAGGCTTTCTAATTTTTTTATAAACTGTAATTCCACCTGACGGTTCCTGTGAATTTCCAGCACTTTATCGTTTACCGGTAATGTAATAATATCTTTTGCATTAAACCGTGTTTCAAAGCCTTTGTAGGAAAATACAGGCACAAACAAAAGGTAATCTCCTTTTTCCTGCAGCAGTACTTTCACTTCCGGATCGCCATCTTTTACTTCCTGAACGAGATTTGCGTCAAACCGTACTTTATAATCCTTTGTTAGCGGGATAATAACTTTTTTCAGGTAATCAGGCCAATCCTCGTCTCCGATAAGCAGGTGTTCCTTTTGGGCAAATCTTTCAATTTCCATTATGTCTTCCTGCCTGTTCCAGTTATAAAAGGTATCAGCGTATTTAAAAACCATATAACTGTTCCATTCGTTTTCCTGTAAGGGCACTTCAGCTCCGTTTACCTGCACATAACAGGCTATTTCCACTTTTGTTTTTTGGGTATTTACATGAAAAACAGGCGTTGCTGTTTCATCAGATAGCTGAACCGGAAGGAGATTGGAGGTAATGAAATTTTTCCGGTGTGGTAAAAAATAGATGAGCGGGTTATCTTTTTGCTCGTTAAATAATTTAAGCAGTTTAGGATACCAGTATTCGGTGATCAGGGATTTGGTTTCTTCAGGAAGGTCGTCATCTTCATGATGGATAATGTTTTCCCATATCCCCGAAAAAGGGGAATTGCGGCTCACATATTTATTTACTTCAGCTTCGTTCAGTTTACGGATCTGCTGCAGCAGTTGTTTATCCGGATCTGTATACTGATCTGCATTTACAAACTTTGTAATGTCAAGTTTTTCAATTTTACCGCTAAAACCTGTACCACTGTCATTTATTTCACCGCTAATGGCGTCCAGTCCAAAGTAAGGATATACTCCTTTTGTTTCGTTAAATACTACACCAATGCGGTTGATAATTTCACCGGGCAGCAGAACTTCTTCCTCAGCTATTACCGGTTCTTGTTCAGGAACAGCAGTTCGGGATTTAAGCAATCCGCCGGCTACAGGATCCGCTCTTTTTATAGAAGGATCAAGCACACGCAAAAAAGGTTTGCCGTCTTTATACGTAAATTCAAACTTCCCCGTCAGATCATCATCCAGCGAATAGCCGTATGCTTCAAGCAATTTATTTTTTTGCTTGTCCCAGTTACGGATTGAATCAAAATAATAAGGACCGTAGGCATTGAGCAATTGCAGAAACAGGGCTACTTTATGTACACAAAGCGGGTGTTCCTGTTCATCACATTTACAGGAAGTATCAAAATTTCTTTCCTCATTTTTCTGTATTACCAAAGGGAAGGATTCGCCATTGTATACCAGGTTGGCTTCTACTCTTTCGTTTGCCGCGCTTATGATATTCGCTTTTTGCTTTTGCAGTATTTTTTCGGACTCTTCATAAATATCCGGCGAACTCAGCAGCCTGATGCTTTTAAGTTCGATATCCCGCATTTTTATAACGGTATGGCGCTGGTGATACAATACATCTTTTTCACCAAGCACATTTTTATCCAACAGTTCCTGCAACTGAAGTAAAGCGGCTGTTTCATGGCGACAAATGTCTCCCAGGTTGTACGGGCAGGTGCACCGAACCGAAAGACCTTTGGGATCTTTGTATTTTTGGACGTATACTTTGTAAAAAGTGGCATAACTGTCATCCTTTACTCTAAAGGTAACCGAACCCAGCAGGTCATCATGCTCCATTAATTCAACGTAGCCGATAGAATGGATTTTTTTACCCCTGCGGATTACTTCATCTGTGCCATTATTATATACAAATTTGATAAGATGTGGTAAAGCCATGCTTGAGAAAAATTCAGTATTTCAAGCCCATCGTTCAGAAAAGGCTAATTGGCGAAATTACAAAAAAAAGCTCAGTAGAGGCTAAGTTAAGCAGGAGGGATAATATTTTATGGCCGGAAACGTCATTGACCAGCCATCAGCTTTCCTTCGGTATATACAGGCAGTATATTCGCAATATCCGCAGAAAGGCAGTACTGTATATCCTTTTGCAGTCCATAGCCGCTTAAGCGCAGGTAATGCGAAGCCTGCTTGTCTTTAACAAACTGATAAATATCCGGTTTTGCTTCCATATAAAGCGTATGTGCTATGGTGGAGGAATCGCAGTTGATATTAAAATACGGTTTTACACTGTCAATAACTGCCCCGGCAAACAGGGTATCTTCCAGGTTTATCCTGTCTTTCCATGCTGCACAGGCCAATACTACATTTTGGTTTTGTGCAATGAGGTGGGCGACCACCGCTGATAAATTAGGGAAAGAACCAGTAATAATATTTTTTGCACCTTTTTCAAGCGCCATATATAAAAGCCGGGTGCCATTGGTAGTGGTAAGTATAAGTATTTTATTTTCGATGAACTTACGCGGATATTCGAATGGAGAGTTTCCATATTGCAGTCCCTCAGCTATTTTTCCATCCCGTTCTCCGGCAGTAACCGTACCGGGCTCCCTGCCTAATTCTATGCACCGGGCAACCGTTTCTACAGGCACAATATAGCTGGCGCCATTGTATAATGCCGTGGCAATAGTAGATGTAGCCCGCAAAACATCAATGATCACAACGATGGTATTGTTTGCATCGTAAAGATGCAGCATGGAAGGCGAAAGTGCCGTATGTAATGCAGGTTTATTTCCGTTCATAGTAAAACCACGCTGTAACGAAAGCTGCAAATATCTGAAAGAAAGCGGGATTTACATAAAAGATCAGCCCATTACGGCACGCCACTTTTCCGATTCGGCATAAAGTTTTACCAGCGCATTGCGTTTGTTCAGCAAAGCTTCAAAATAATTTTTCATGAAAAGCTTTCCCAGCACACCACCAACGGCATCCCTGGGTTCTTCCATTTCAATGAGATCAATGACCAAAGTGCCGTTTTCAACCGATTTAAAATGATGCTCGTGCCTGAAGCTTTTTAAATCCCCTTTTACCTGTTCCTCCACAAATTTTTCGGGAATATTCATCTCCAGCACTCTTGCGGTTGTAACTCTTGTTTTACCCAGGTGTTTGGCAGAAAGTGTAATGGTATCGCCGGCGTTTACCAATATTCCGGCAGCGCTTGCAGATAAGCTTTCGTTTCTGCCTTCCAGTGCTTTTTTATACACGGTGGTATTGCGGCAAAGATCAAATACCCTTTCAACAGGGGCTTTAATGAATGTGGTAAGATGAATGGAATCCATGGGATATTAAAGGTTTATAAGCATTATGTTTGTTGCACAAAAGGCAGTTTTACTACTTTCGCCTTTAGCAGTTTATCTCTTACTTCAATATACACTTCACTGTCTATATCCGCAAATTCGGTTGTTACATATCCCATGCCTATGGCGCGTCCCAGGGTAGGAGACTGTGTGCCTGAAGTTACCCGTCCAATTAAGTTTCCCTCTGCATCCCTGATCCGGTAATCGTGCCGCGGGATGCCCTTATCTGTCATTTCAAAACCCACTAATTTTTTGTCGGCGCCCGCTGCTTTCTGTTTTTGAAGATATTCACTTGCCGTAAAGGGTTTGGTAAATTTGGTGATCCAGCCCAGACCTGCTTCTAACGGGGTTGTAAAATCGTCAATGTCATTTCCGTACAAACAATAGCCCATCTCTAACCGAAGGGTATCCCTGGCGCCCAGTCCTATAGGTTTTAAACCCATGGGCACTCCTGCCTCAAATATGGCATTCCATATAATACCTGCATTACTATCCTTGCCCTCACTGCCGGCAGGCAGATCTTCAAAGTATATTTCCACCCCACCAGCCCCGGTATAACCCGTGGCGCTGATCAGCACATTATCAACGCCGGCAAATCTCCCTTTTACAAAAGTGTAATATTTCAGATTTAATATATCCAGTTCTGTAAGCGGTTGCAAAATTTTGGCCGCATTCGGTCCCTGGATGGCTAAAAGACAGGTTTTGTCTGAAATATTATGCATTTCAACATTGGCGGTATTGTGATGGCTGATCCAGTCCCAGTCTTTATCAATATTAGAAGCATTAACCACCAGCATATATACTTTATTGTATTCAATACAATATATCAGCAGGTCGTCAATAATTCCACCATTTTCGTTAGTCAGGCAACTGTATTGTATTTTGCCGGCAGTAAGTTTTGATGCGTCATTGGTGGTTACCCGCTGAATGAGATCCAAAGCTCCTTCACCTTTAAATATAAACTCCCCCATATGGCTAACGTCAAAAACGCCGGCATTGTTACGTACGGCAGCATGTTCATCATTAATTCCTGTATAGCTGATGGGCATATTGTATCCCGCAAACTCAGCCATTTTAGCGCCGGCAGCAATATGTTTTGCTGTAAAAGGGGTTTGTTTCATGAAAATCAAATATTAAAAAAAATAGTAGTATACTTATTGTAAACGTTGCTGCCTCAAGTGAATGCTGCCATCCCCGTAACTGCTTTCCCTGTAACCTGCAACTGG
This sequence comes from uncultured Terrimonas sp., assembly GCA_946886925.1. Next base: position 962 of record CAMPJQ010000089.1, on the reverse strand, counting down.
TAACCTCCGCGTGCACTCCCTCTCTCGCCTCTTACCTTTCACCTTTCCTCTCCCTTTTCATCCTCTTTAAACCAACTGCTGTACATAACATAATTATTGGCAATGCGGTTAATTTCTCCGCTGATCAGTTCCTCCGGTACATTTTTTACTTTTTTTGCAGGCACCCCCGCATAAATGGAACCCGCTTCTACTTTTACCCCTTCCAATACTACCGCACCCGCCGCAATAATGGAATGGCTTCCTATTTCGGCATTGTCCATTATAATGGCGCCCATACCAATCAAAACATTGTCGTGCACCGTGCAGCCATGTACTATAGCATTATGACCAATACTAACGTTATTTCCGATAAGGGTTTTTGTTTTTTGATAAGTGCAATGTATCACAGCCCCATCCTGTATATTAACCTTGTTGCCCATGTGAATGGAATTAACATCACCTCTTACCACGGAATTAAACCATATGCTGCAATCATCCCCCATTGTTACATCCCCCACTATTGTAGCATTAGGCGCTATATAACAATTTTGGCCAAAAACAGGAGAAACCCCTTTTACGGGCAATAATAATGGCATAGCTAAAAGTTTCTTTTGTTTTTTGTAGGCCGGAGACAACATATATACGACATCCCTCCGTTTGTCCAATGCAAGCCGCCTAGCGTTAAGTTAAGCGTAAATTATCAAAGATACAGCCACGAATACACAAATATTATTCGTGCATTCGTGGCAAGAAATACGTCATTTTATGATAAACATTACACTAGTTTATACCAATGCAATATCAAAATTTACCAGCTCAACAAATTGCTGCACCCTTTCATCAATATCGCTTTTATTAAGTTCCTTTAGCCGTGTAGTGCCAAATTTTTCCACACAAAAGGAAGCTATTGCCGAACCGATAACAATAGCCGACTTCATTCCTTCAAAAGAAAAGTCTTTGGTGCTGTCTAAATAACCAACAAA
>CAMPJQ010000088.1 GCA_946886925.1 uncultured Terrimonas sp. | reverse complement strand
CTATTTTACTTTCAATCCGTCTACTATAAAGACAATATAGAATATAGTCAATTTTCTCATAAGCAGTTAGTTTTGGTTGCGGCCCCTGTTTTTACAGGGGCCAATTTTTTGCATATGATGGACGCTGTATATTGACTATACCATTCAACTGCTGCCTTTCCTGCATTATGCTTCTTTTCGGTACTGTTTTGTTTGCTGCGTTATTGAATATCTTATACAAAAGGGAGAAAAATATTTCTGCAAGGTGATTGAGCGCCCCCATACCATCGCTTACCCCACTCCATGAAGCAAATCCTGCAGTTCATGCATTACAGCATTGATTTCCGCCGCACATCGTATTAGTATTGCGGAAATTTTTAAGCAAATAAAATCTGTAATGATGAATCAAAAAGCACGGAGATGGAACTCCATAAAGAAACAACTATTTATAGGAAGTATGTTACTTGCCCTGGTGCCCGCAACAGGATGTAAGAAAGATAAGGTAAAAGTTGAGACACCACCTTCTTACCATGTAAAGTTTAATTCCAATAGCATTGAGGTGCCTTCCACTGCCGGTCAGGAAGTGACAGTGTTAATTGAATCGAACAGCAAATGGAAGATCACGCTTTCACAGCCGGCAGACTGGCTGGATTTGAACAAAACCAGCGGTGCAGGCAATGACAGCCTGAAACTGAAGGTTACCAAAGATAATGTAACAGGGCAGAAAAGAACCGTAACCGTTACTGCCAGCCTTACCGAAGGGCAGGCCAGCCCGGGGCAACTGGTGGTAGAGCAACCTGTTTTTGTGAACAATGTAACCATTTCATGGAAGAAAGTACTGGGTGGTAACGGCAACGAGTACGCATATTCTGTTGTTACCCTGCCCGATGGCAGTCATGTAATTGCAGGCAGCACTTCCAGCAACGGCGATGGCGATGTAGGCGTTACCAGGGGCGGCATAGATTTTTGGGTAGTGAAGTTTGATGGCAACGGCACATTGGACTGGCAGAAAACCTTTGGCGGCAATGGCAATGATGTGCCCACTTCACTGGCAGCAACACCCGATGGGGGCTATGCATTGTGCGGGTACTCCAACAGCAATAATGGTGATGTAGCTGAAAACAAAGGCGGCGTGGATTATTGGATACTGAAGCTGGATGGAACTGGAAATATCCGCTGGAAAAAAACGTTGGGCGGCAGCCACGATGATTTCCCCAACGGTATAACTGTTACCACCCAGGGGGTTATTGTAGTGGCAGGATACACAGCAAGCAAACAAACAGGTGATGTGGGCAATAACCAGGGGAGTGAAGATTACTGGGTAGTGGCATTAGAAAACAATAACGGTAATACCATCTGGAAAAAAACAATGGGTGGCAATGGTTCCGAAAAAGCCAGGTCAATCATTCCTACAACTGATGGAGGTGTGATAATAGGCGGCGATGCCAGCAGCAGTAACAACGGGGATGTGCCGGCAACAAAAGGCAATATAGATTTTTGGCTGGTAAGACTAACCGGGGATGGCAATATTGTATGGTCAAAAACTTTTGGCGGAACAGGTAATGAAGCACTATATGCATTAGCGGCTGGCGGCGGTAACACCCTGGTGGCAACAGGTATTACAAAGAGCAATAATACCGGCGATGTGGGACAATCAAAAGGAAATGAAGATTACTGGGTTACCCGGGTGAACAGCGAAACCGGGGCACTGGTATGGCAAAAAACACTGGGCGGCAATGCGGCAGATTACGGGCGTAGTGTAGCCGTTCACGATAATGGAATTGTAGTTGGCGGATATACACAAAGCGATAACAATGGCGATGTTGACAACAACCAGGGTGGTTCCGATTACTTTATATTGGGTTTAAACAATGATGGTACAGTGGCATGGAAGAAAACAATGGGTGGCGATTCGGATGATCAATTGTATGGTATCAATGCCAGTAAAGATGGCAACTGCATTGCAGTTGGATCTACCTACACGAATAATAAAGGAGACGTAGGCGTCAACAATGGCGGAGGAGATTTCTGGATAGTGAAATTTAGCACAGCAAACAACTAAAACCCGATCAGTGGGTTGCATTGATCTGTTGATATAATCAATGCTTTCCAACCTAAAGAGCCTGTCTCAAATTTTTGAGACGGGCCCTTTAGTAATACCTTGACTATTGTTTTTGAGATACGGCAATCAAATACGCTACATCCATTTTGCATCGTTTTCTCTTACATCCCTGGCACGGTAGACAGCAATTTTGCGTATAAGCGTTTTTGGAAGTTTTTTATCGTATGGAAATTGAACCGATCCTTTACCTGTCGCATATTGATCCAGATCTTCCTTAAATGCAGTTATAGCTGCAGGAGTTGGCATAAAATTCAGATGCGTTTTAAATGCTGCATAAGCAAAAAGGATCCGCTTCTCCTCGAAAACCGGGGTGCCCCATTTCAGGCTTTCGGTTGCATCGGGAACCACCTTTTTTAAAATAGAACGCAACTCATTTAATTTCTCCTGTGCTTGCCTGGGAGCGGCTGCAATATACTCGCCGACAGTTGTGGGTTTGTTTTTTTGCATATAGTAAAAATTTGTTGGGCAGTATAAATGGGCAGTTAGCCTTGATTATAGTGAATTTCCCCGTATTCCTATGGTAGCGGAAAACGGGCTGGCTAAACTTATTTATCATAAGACACCAATTATGATACCCTGTTTTTCGTTATAGCGGATACACTTCAATAGCCGGATAAAAAATGAACAAAATTTTTTTCTTTACCAAAGAATGCAATATCACCACAAATACCGAAAAGGCTCACTACCGTGTGGAAATAAACAATAAAAAACAAGCCTCCTTTTACAATAAAGGCTTTCTGTCAACTCCATTTTATATTGAAAAGATTGATAATGTTGATGATGACACACATTTGAAAAGTTATCTTAAAATATTGTTGAGAGCAAAGGTAATGGTCTACGAAAATTAAAAATGCTTTGCGTTTAAGCCGGTATTGATCCGCTTTTGGCTATTTTTCCCTTCACGTTCTGCAAATTGAAAATTTTATGGACGGTTACTCATGGGCTGGCATGGCACTTTATCGTCATAATGTAACCCAGGATTTTGATCCCCGTTTGGCTGGGAACAATTAATTTTAGCAGAACAATATTCGGGAAAATTACCCTGTTATGAAATGGACAAAAAGAAAATTTGCCTTGTGTTTGTTCTTTTTATGCGTAGGCTTAGTTGCAATGGCACAGGTTAAATACTACGTTGCTCTCAATGGAAACGACAGTAATCCCGGCACCCTTGTCCGTCCTTTTAAAACCATCCGGCATGCCGTTAATCATTCACCCGGAAACAAGGATAAAAATGTAACCATTGAATTACGGGCAGGCACCTATTATCTAAATAAGACTGTTGAAATAAATGCGGTGGATTTTTTACCAGCTTCGTTGCAGATCAGGGCATACAACAACGAAAATGTTACCATCAGCGCGGGCAGACGCTTGAAGCTTCAATGGAAGCAATATAAAAATAGGATATATGTGGCTTCTGTTCCTTCGGGTATTTCTTTTGAAAGGTTGTATATCAATCAAAAGCTGCAACCACTGGCGCGATACCCGAACTATGATTCTGCTGCAAGGGTATTTCATGGTACAGCGGCAGACGCCATCGCCCCGGAAAGAGTAAAGCGATGGAACGATCCAGTGGGCGGGTATGTGCACGCACTGCATGCATACGAATGGGGCGGGTTTCATTATCGTATAACCGCCGTTGATCGTACAGGTAATGTACAACTGGAAGGCGGATGGCAGAATAACCGCCCCAATGCAATGCATAAGGAATATCGCTTTGTGGAAAATATTTTTGAAGAATTGGATGCACCCGGTGAATGGTGGCTCGATAAAACAAAGCACCTGCTTTATTATTATCCTCCAATGGGAGTAAACATTACAAAAGCTGTAGTAGAAGTATCAAACCTTAAGAACAGCATTGAACTAAAAGGCACTGCTGACCGGCCTTTGCGTAATGTGCAATTGATTAATCTGAATTTTGCACACAACGAGCGTACTTTCATGGATACCAAAGAACCACTGTTGCGAAGCGACTGGACGATTTACAGGGGTGGCGCTGTTTTATTAGATGGTACCGAAAACTGTAAAATAGCAGACTGTGTTTTTGAAGGCATTGGCGGCAATGCCATTATGTTCAGCAATTACAATAAAAAGGATACCGTAACAGGTTGTCATATCTATAATACGGGCGCTAATGCGGTGTGCTTTATCGGAGATGTAAAAGCTGTCCGTTCACCATCTTTTGGGTACGAAAATTTTATTCCTTTTAACCAGTTAGATAAAACACCTGGGCCGTTAACCAATAGCTTTCCGCAGGATTGTATCGTTACCGACAATCTGTTTCACGACCTGGGCGATATAGAAAAACAGGCAACCGGCGTAGAGATAGAAGCAGCGTCTTCCATCACAGTTAGTCATAACAGCATTTACCATACCTCACGCGCCGGTATAAACATCGGCGATGGTTGTTTCGGTGGACATATAATAGAATATAACGACGTATTCAATACCGTTAGAGAAACAGGAGATCATGGATCTTTTAATTCGTGGGGACGCGACCGTTTCTGGGCGCCAAACAGAAATTATATGGACAGCCTGGTGGCTGTTCATCCTGAACTGATATTACTTGATGCACAAAAGCAAACCATAATCCGCAACAACCGCTTCCGTTGCGATCATGGCTGGGATATTGACCTTGATGACGGTTCATCCAACTATCATATCTATAATAATCTTTGCTTAAATGGCGGGCTTAAACTGCGTGAAGGGTTTTACAGGATAGTAGAGAATAACATTATGATCAATAATTCCTTTCACCCGCATGTGTGGTTTAAAAACAGCGGCGATGTTTTTGAAAGAAATATCGTGATGAAAAAATACGCGCCTATACAAATCAACGACTGGGGCAAACGCATTGATTATAATTTATTTCCCGATACCGCTGCACTCAATGATGCAAAAGCCAACGGAACGGATAAAAACAGTTTGGCAGGAGATCCGTTGTTCGTTGATCCTTCAAAAGGCGATTATTCCGTTGCTGCTAATTCCCCCGCGCTTAAAACCGGGTTTAAGAATTTTTCGATGGATGCGTTCGGGGTTAAAAAGCCTTCTCTCAAAAGAATAGCATTACAGCCGCAGATACCTGTATTGATAACAGATGCAGGACTGGAAGATAAATCTGTGGAAGTGTCATTCCTGGGAGGTTCTGTAAAATCTGTTGATGGGCTGGGAGATCGTTCGGCCTATGGACTTCCTGATGAAACCGGAGTAATCGTCATGTCGGCAGAAGATAACAGTCTTTTGTCTTTATCGGGACTGCGGAACAAGGATGTTATTCGTACAGCCGGCAACAAAAACGTTGAAGATGTAAAACAACTAATGGATGTTTACCAGTCACTGAACTGGACAGGTGAAATTCCGCTTGCCGTTATGCGTAATCAGCAACTGATAACTCTAACGCTAAAAACGAGATAACAGGTTGCAGTGTTGGCTTCCGGAAGTAAGTAGGAACAATTGTTTTGCTGCCAAGTAATTTTAAACAGCCGGCATTGTGATCAAGATCATGAAAGAAAATAAATAGTTTTGATCTTTCCTGTTATATCTTTGCAGCATTAGATTACTATATCAGCCAATTGAAGGTTTTTACTACCATACTGCTTTTTACCATTATCTTTTTACAAACATTCAGCTCATTTGTAATTCGGGCAGATTATTTTTTTAATAAAAGCTATATAGCCAGGGTTCTTTGTATCAATAAAGAAAAGCCCCAAGCCCATTGTAACGGTAAATGTTATCTCACTAAGCAATTAAACCAGCAGGAGAAGCAGGATCAGCAGGCGCCTGTTCCCAAATGGGAGAAATTCGATATGCAACTTTTTTTTCTTCCGGGCTCACCCGACTTTTCCAATGATCAGTTTTTGGTTGCAGCAGAGTACCATATTGAAAATGATATGCTTACTTCGTCCTTCCACCGCTCCATATTTCATCCCCCTTCGGCATAACCTTATTGCAGGGTTTTAAAATTGCAGTTGTCCTTTCTTAAGGATGAAATATTATTTACTTAAATTTTCTTTGGTATGAATAAGCCATTGTGCTTAGCCGTGCTGTTAATATTAACACTCCATGTTGCATACGCTCAAATAAATATAGAAGGAAAAGTAATAGATGCGGCAACCAACCAGCCGTTACGGGGCGTAACAGTTTCGGGAATAAATAATCAAACCAGTACCCTTTCAGGTAAAGACGGGAGTTTCATATTGTATTGCAGTTTAAAAGAGGATAGTATCAGGTTTACTTCGGCGGGGTATGAGCCCAGAAATATTGCGTTACCGGATTTTGGAACATTTATTTCACTTACTCCTTCGTTTACCAATCTCAATGAAATCGTGGTTTCGGGCAGCAGGGATGCTCAACGCCGAACCGAAGTGCCGGTAGCCATTAATGTTATTTCAAAATCGGCCATAAACGATACAAAAGCCACAAGGCTTGATATGCTGGTTAATAAAGTGCCCGGCGTATTTATGGTTGACCTGGGCAATGAGCAGCACAGCATGGCGGTTCGCCAGCCCATGGGCACAAAAAACCTTTTCCTGTACCTCGAAGATGGCATCCCTATCAGAACGGTGGGAGATTTTAATCACAATGCCCTGATAGAAATTAACCAGGCATCACTCCAGCGGATCGAGGTTATCAAAGGCCCGGCTTCTTCTTTGTATGGAAGTGAGGCAGTAGGAGGGGCGATCAATTTTATTACACAGGCGCCGTCTCCGTTTTTGTCGGGAAAAATCCAGGTAGAGAGTGGAAGCAGGGGATATAATCGTACGGATTTCAATGTGAGCAATACGTATAAAAAGCTCGGCATGTATATAGGTGGTTATTATGTTCATCAAAATCAATCACCTGGGGAGCATAACGATTTTGAAAAAACAGCTTTAACATTCAGGACTGATTACAGTTTTAGCAGCAAAATGAAACTGACTGCCGTTGCTGACTATATCAGCTATAAAACAGACCAGAAAGGTGGGTTAGACAGCGCCCATTTTTACAATAAGGATTATATCAGCTTTTACCGGTTTACCTACAGGAAAGTAAATGCATTTCGACTGAGAACCACATTGAATAAGGAATGGAATGACAATAATAAAACGGCACTTACCATTTTTTACCGGAACACCACTATTGGTCAAAATCCTTTTTATTCAATAAGTAATATTGCCGGCAATACTGCAAAAGCCAAAGGGCAGATCAATGAAGACGCTTTCAAAAGCTATGGAGCAGTAATGCAGCATACAACAGAATTGAAAGCTATAAATGCGAGATTCATCTCTGGGATAAGTACGGATTACAGTCCTGCTGCATACCATGCACAGTTCACGGATATTGACAGGGATGCCAACGGAATTTATTATAACTATACAGCAAAAGATAGTTTGCTCACCCATTACAATGTTGATCTTTTTAACAGCGCTGTATATGCGCAGTTTGAATATAAACCAACCGGTAAATTAAAATTGGTGGCTGCAGCCCGTTACGACAGGTTAGATTACCGGTTCGATAATCATTTATTACCCGGTGCATTTACGGGTGCACCAGATGCTACAGATCACTTTGATAATTTTACGCCTAAGCTTGGCATTACCTACGACTTTGGAAAAAACAAAGGTGCGTATATCAACTACAGCACAGGTTTTGCCCCGCCAAATATTACAGATCTGTATGCCGGTGTGCAGGTACCTGTGCTAAAAGCGGCCTCATATCAAAATTATGAGGCAGGGGGATGGGTTTCGTTTGCTGACGGCAAAGCGTATGCAGAAGCTTCTATTTACAAAATGAACGGCAAAAATGAAATTGTAAGCGTAAGACTTGCAGATGGCTTTTATCAAAATCAAAACACGGGCAAAACGAGCCACAAAGGCATTGAAGCAAACTTAAAATATACGATTGTGGAAGATGCAGCCATTCGCATTTCAGGTTCTTATGCCAAACATACCTACATTGATTATATACAACAGGGTAAAAATTTCTCGGGCAACAGGATGGCACAGGCGCCGGCATTTATTTATAATGGTGAAATTACCTATAAGCCTCACTATTGCAAAGGTCTTAGAATAGCGGCAGAATTGCAGGGCATGAGCAACTATTATACGGATCCTCAAAATACAGCTAAGTATAAGGGCTTTACGATCCTTAATGTAAGGGCCGGGTATAGTTTTGGGGGATTTGAATTGTGGACCAACTGTCTCAATATCGCTAATACAATTTACGCAACCACGGTAGATAAAAGTGCCTATGGCACTTCTTACCGGCCGGGTCAGTTAAGAACGTTCAATGTAGGCCTGGCATACAGTTTCAGCTATCAGTAATGAAAGGAGAAC
>CAMPJQ010000087.1 GCA_946886925.1 uncultured Terrimonas sp. | reverse complement strand
TTTGAATACGTTATTATTTGTTCACGCACTTAAAAACGTACAGTAATGAATCCCTGGTTTCCCAGGTTGGTCGTGGTGGGGGGCGCCCGAAGAGGTAAGAATGGATTATATGGATGTTCACGTGGATGTTCACGGCGGCAGGGGTAGCATTTCTCCCGGTGTAGTAACCAGCTATGTCGCCAAAATTAAAAAAGTTGCGGGGCTATTGGAAACCCTTGATCCTTCAGCTCCTCAAAAGGATTTTTTTCGGCGCATGGCTATTTCACGAAGGATATCCAGGATTACCTGGCATCACGTTTTAAATAATTCATTAGCCAAATAACAAAGTGTATCGTTATGAAAATATTCATTAAATGTATGTTTGCATTGGGTGTAATTTTGCTTGCTATAAACCTGGTGGGTGTATTCAAATCTATGCGCAATCCTGAATTGTACACACTTGAACACCAGATTAAAAACAGGATTAACGATGTTACCATACCCTATCCTGACATCAATAAGATGCTGGTACGTAAAGAAAATGAAACCAACGAGCACTTCGCCGTTCGGATAAATAAAGTGGTAAATGAGGGATTTGCCCATTACTGGAAAAAAGAGGGAACTAACAAATATCATATGCGAATACCCGTTTGGGAAAATTACCTCCTTTACGGGGCTTCATATATCAACCCATCCCATTACGAAAGATACGAATTCAGCAACTACAAAAAGAATCTGGAAAGAGGCGTTGGGTTGTGTTCTTCTCACTCGATTGTGGTAAAAGGAGTACTGCAGGACAATGGTATTAAAGCCGAGCTGATGGATGTTGGCGGACGTCATGTGGTAGTAAGGGCCGAGTTGGGCAATACAAAAGCCATTATACTGGATCCGGATTTTGGAGTGGTGGTGCCTTATGATACGGCGGCTATCACCGCCAATCCCGAACTGGTGCGGGCTCCCTATCAAAATATGGCCGCGCTGTATTACGCAGAAGCTAAAGAGCCCTACACCACAGGTTTGATGGTTGAAATTTTTGGTCAAAGAAAATATATCTATAACGTGCACAACTGGTTTGAATACTTTTCTTACCGGGCAATCTGGATCATCCCATTTTTGTTAATGGCGCCGCTGGCGATCCGCATATTTAAACAAAGTAACAGCAGAGCGCTAAAACGATCTTAAGATTGCTGCATAAACCCAACTGTTTTGCGATGACCATCGTTCCTGGAAAATATCTGATGATCTATAGCTTGTTTTTATGCTGTTTCACCATCACAACATCGGCGCAGTATAAAGCAACTTCTCACCGGCAGCCGCAGCCGGGCGAAATACTGGTAAGCAAACCCGGAAGTTATGGCGAGGCGGGCCGTACCTATATTCTTATCAACGATATCACATCCGATAAAACCGCTGTTTTCTTAGGGAAAGATGTTACACTTGATCTTAACGGCTATACCATAAAATATGCCGATGGCAACTATAACCATATTTCTAATTCGGGATTTGAAGACGGTTTAAAAGATTGGGATACGTCAAAAGCACCCGGAGCCAAAATCATGAACACTGCCGATATTCATGTTTTCGTGGGAGATAAATTGATGAGTTTGCAGCCGGGCGATGAAATTATCTCCTCTTATGTATATCTGCCGGTTGCCAACCGCTCCTATATTGCGATGTGCGGCATTACCGGCCGCCATTATCACGATTCTTTAATGAAGGGTGATGTAAACAATGAAATGAAGGTTAGTGTATTCGTGGAGGATGAGCAGGGAAAAGAAGTGCGCTGCTTCACAAAATACAGAGATACCGCCATGCTTAGCTGCCCGGTAGAGAAACGAAGTCCAAGGTTAGGTGGCGGTTATGTATATGCACATCTCAACAACCTGCCCGCAGGAAAATACCGGGTGCGGGTAAGGGCCGACACGGATTGCCTGGTAGATGAGATCGATATCAGGCCAGCCATGGATGCCGGTATTGGAGTAGTTGACGAAACCTATGCCATGGGCCATTATGACCACCTGTACGAATCAAAACTCAGCGCTTTTTTCGACTATACCAGCGATCCGCAAAAGGGAACACCACTTTCGTTCGTGCCGGTGGTTAAGGGAAGAGGATCGGTTACCATACGCAACGGCGTTATTGAAAATGCGGCCCTGGGCGCCATCTCCTGGGGCATTCAATCAACGTCCGATCTTATTAAACTGGTGCTTGATAATGTGGAAATAAAAACCGCGGGCATTAACACGATCGCGGTAGATGCTCCGCAGGCCATTATTACCCATTGCCGGTTCAACGTAAAAAGCCCGTTTATCATTAACCGTCATGGCAGTAATTTCTACGCTGTCGATTTGCGGGGCTCCGCGCCTTCTGAAGTTTCCTACTCTGAGTTTTATGGGGGGCAAGGATGTCTTGTTTTTAAGGGAATGCATTCCGGTATTCACCATAACTATTTTGTGAACAACCAGTCGGTCACCAATCACTACAGCATTATGGCAATGGGCGATAGTTCGCGCATTTTCGACAATCGCATTGAGCCAGAAAGAGGATCCGGTATCGAAATTTTCAGGCACAAATACATCGACATCTTCAACAATACCATAAAAGTGCAGTCTTCAGCGCCCACCTGCGAATATGGAACGGAAGAATATAGCTCCAACGCCATTCGAATTGCCGACTATCGGGCCAAACCCGGTGCTTTCAATGGAGCGTATGGCAACAGGGTATACAATAATAAAATTTTTATTAAAGCTGTAAATTTTGAACATCCCAAAGAGTATGTACCACTAACATGGGCCGTGTTTTACAGTGCCAGCGGTGGTGACAATGATGTTTTTGGAAATGATATTGTGATTGAACATACAGATCCTGGTTCAAAAGCGCTGGCCAGTGGCTTTTTTATAACGGGTGGTACAGAAGGATTTGGCGGAAATTTTTACAATAACCGCATTACCACCAATGTACCTGCAGCATGGGTGGCAGGCAAATATGGCGGAACCGTCAATACCAAAATATACAATAACACCATTATCAAAGCTCCCAATGCCCCAGCTTACTTCAAAGTCATTCGCATGGGCTTTGATGGTTGCGGAGATTGTTTGGCCAAAAACGTGGCGTTCCGATCTAATACCATAGTGAATGATACTTTTGCTATCGATAAATCGAAGCAGCAGCATTCGTATTCTGTTTATTGGAAACTTACGGTGAACATATCGGATAGAAAGGGTAAGCCTGTTCCCGGCGCGGAGATAATGATATCGGGTGGCAATGGGCAGATAACCCGTAAAAAAAGCGATGAAGAGGGCAGGCTTGAGATTGATCTTTGTGCGTATACCGTGGACGGCGAAAGGAAAATCGTTTACACTCCTTATACCGTTCAGATTGGAAAAGAAAAAAAGCAGGTAGTGTTGAATAAGGACACGGAGTTGTTTTTACTGGTAAGGGATCCCTGATGGCATAAACGGTTTTGTTGTTTTAGTTGTTGCTGAAGGAGCATCCATTAGAGAAATAATCGAACAGAAATATATTGGGAACCTGTAAGGGATGCTCAGGATTAGCAAATCTTACAGGTTTTTTATTTCTCATACCTCATACCAGATACCTCCCCCTTAACCAGATGTTAACACAGCGACGGCTTTTATAAATCAGCTACATTTGCATCTTTTAATTTTGCAACCAGAAGTATAGATCTGCTATACATAAACGCAGGAACAATGAGTCAAAAGCCGGGAGTGCTTAGTTTATTAAAACCTTACAGGGGGCTGGTAGTTGTGTTGTTGCTGTTTACGTTGCTCAGCAATGCCATCAATCTGCTGCTTCCAAAGATCATAGCAGATGCTATTGACGCTTTTACTGCTGGTGTATTTGCATTGAACCCTGTACTGATCAAATTTAGCCTCGCCATACTATTCATCTTTATTTTTACCTACCTGCAGAGCATCATACAAACCTATGCTTCAGAAAGGGTTGCGCGGGACCTGAGGACAAAACTCTCCAATAAAATCTCCATACAAACAGCAGCTTTTGTTGAGCAGGCCAATCCCTCCAAACTGCTTACCAATCTTACGGCAGATGTTGATTCTATCAAGATGTTTATATCCCAGGCCATTGTGTCGGTCATTTCTTCCATATTTATTATTATCGGCGCCAGTATACTGCTCATCAGTATCAACTGGAAACTGGCTTTATGCATCATTGCCATTATACCCATTATCGGGATTACTTTCTTTCTTGTATTGCGTAAAGTGAGGGCCTTGTTTATTCAAAGCCGGGCCGTAATAGACCGGTTGAATAAAGTGATCAATGAAAGCATTCTGGGATCGGCGCTGATTCGTGTAGTCAATTCACAGCAACTGGAGTACAATAAATTCCTTGACGCCAATACCAAAGCCAAAAACTTCGGGCTTGCTATCCTGCGTCTTTTTGCGGGACTCATTCCGGTGATCACCTTCACAGCAAATATGGCTGCTTTAAGTATCCTTGCGATGGGTGGCCGATTTGTGATCAACGGCAGCATGAGCCTCGGCGATTTCGCGGCTTTCAACAGTTATTTATCCATGCTCATCTTCCCTATCCTTATTATAGGATTCATGAGCAATGTAATAGCGCAGGCTACGGCTTCGTACGATCGCATAAGGATGGTAATTGAAACGCCCGACCGGGCGGAAACGGGAACAATTAAGCAAACATTGCAGGGCCAAATTGAATTGAAGGATGTAAACCTGGTATACGAACAGCGCCCTGTTTTGAAAGACATATCTTTTACGATACAAAAGGGGTCAAAAACAGCGATCATCGGACCTACTGCCGCCGGTAAAACGCAACTGCTGTATTTACTTACAGGGCTGATAAAGCCTGGTTCCGGCATTATCAAATTTGATGGTGAAAGTATTGATCATTACAACAGTGAATCTTTTTACAGCCAGGTTGGATTTGTTTTCCAGGACAGTATTATTTTCAACATGAGCATTCGCGAAAATATTGCTTTCAGCGACACGGTAACCGATGCCTCACTTGAAAAAGCGGTGGAAACAGCAGAGTTGAAAGAATTTGTTGACCTGCTGCCTGATAAATTAAGTACTGTGGTTTCTGAGAGAGGTTCCAGCTTATCGGGCGGACAAAAACAAAGGATAATGCTGGCCCGCGCCCTGGCTATTAATCCCAGCATATTATTGTTGGATGATTTTACAGCACGGGTGGATAATAATACCGAAAAACGAATTCTCGAAAACCTGCAACGCAATTATCCCGACCTGACCCTGATTTCCGTTACACAAAAAATTTCCACTGTGGAGGAATATGACCAGATCATACTGTTGATGCAGGGTGAACTTATCACCAATGGCAAACATGAAGAGCTGCTGCGTACCAGTCCCGAATATGTACAACTATTGAATGCACAACAAAGCACCAGCCATTATGAATTACAATCTTAATACGCTGTCGGGGCAGCAGCAAAAAACATCTACCTATGCGGCGCTTAAGAGTTTGCTGCAACTCATTGCGCATGAGAGGAAAAACCTTTTACTGGCGCTGCTGGCCATAGTGCTGAATGCTGCATTCAACCTGATGGGCCCATTTCTAATAGGATATACCATTGATCATTACGTGCAGCAAAAACAGTATGATGGCGTGCTGCAATTTTCGGGCATACTGCTGGTGATCTATTTAATGGCCTTGTTTACCAGTTATTATCAAACACAATTAATGGGAGGAGTGGGGCAACGCCTGTTGTTTACCCTGCGCAATGCCATATTCAATAAGCTACAGGTTTTACCTGTTGCGTTTTTTAATGCCAATAAAGCAGGCGATCTTATTTCCCGCGTTAATAATGATACCGATAAGCTCAATACGTTTTTTTCGCAATCCTTAATGCAGTTCATCGGCAGCATTGTAACCATGACAGGCGCCGGAATTTTTTTGCTGATCATTAATGTAAAGCTGGGTATAGCCACGCTTATACCGGCATTGCTTATTTTAATATTTACAAAGCTGGTATCGCCCTGGGTAAAAAGAAAGAATGCCGTAAACATGACAAGCGTGGGTGGCATGAGCGCAGAGATCCAGGAAAGCCTTAATAATTTTAAAGTGATCGTTGCATTTAACCGCCGCGATTATTTCAGGAAACGTTTTGCCAAAGCCAACCTGCAAAACTATAACACGGCTGTAGGCGCCGGGCTGGCGAACAATATATTTTTACCTGTATATAGTTTATTGTCAAGTCTGGCACAACTGGTTGTATTGCTGTACGGCATATACCTGATTGCCGCCGGTAGTTTTTCCATTGGCTTACTCGTTAGCTATTTAGCCTACGCCACTCATTTTTATAACCCGCTGAGACAACTTGCCACATTGTGGGCCAGCTTCCAGGTGGCGCTGGCGGGGTGGGACAGGATAGGGCATATACTTTCATTGGATACCAACCTTGCTGTGGTAAAAGGAATTGTGGCGGAACCTGCTTCTCAGTCAATAGTGGAATTCAGGAATGTACATTTTGGTTATACAGAAGGGAAGGAAATTTTGCACAATATCAGTCTGCAGTTGCAAAAAGGCAAAACCTATGCTTTTGTTGGGCCCACCGGCGGAGGCAAAACCACTACAGCTTCGCTGATTGCACGCTTATACGATCCAACATCGGGCACTGTATTGCTTAATGGCAAAGACATTCGTGGATACGGGCCTGAAACACTTTCGAAAAAGGTAGGATTTATTCTGCAGGATCCTTTTTTATTTACAGGCACGGTAAAGGAGAATATTTTATATGGTAATGAACAATATCATGAGTACAGCAATGAACAACTGGAGCAGGTGATCAAAGAAGCCGGGCTCGAAACCCTGCTTACTATTTTTGAAAATGGACTGCTCACCCATGTATCTTCCGGCGGAGAAAGCATTAGCCTGGGGCAAAAACAATTGATCGCTTTTATGCGTGCAGTATTGCGCAACCCGGATATACTTATTTTGGATGAAGCCACTGCCAATATAGATACCATTACAGAACAATTGCTGGAAGAGATATTAAAAAAACTGCCTTCTCACACTACCCGCATCATCATCGCGCACCGCTTAAACACCATCCGCAATGCCGATGAAATATTTTTTGTAAATGCCGGTGAAGTTACCCGTGCGGGATCTTTCAATGAAGCCATAGATAAACTTTTGAACGATAAAAGAGTGAGTTGAACGCGCCAGCCTGTAACCAGCCATTCCATATTGTCAAAAGCTCTTGTGAACAGCCGTGAGCCTTTGATGCTAAGTTGTCTGCAGGTAGCCCTTCTTGCCGGCGGCTTGTTTTACAAAACAACGCTACTGGTAATGAGTATACACAAAGCCTATTGCAAAAAAATATACAGCCCCTCAGGAAGGACCGTATATTTTCTATCGCCGCATACTTAAACCTTTTTGGTCGGCCCTGAAAATCCGGGCTTTGTTCGGAGTCAGGATCTACCAGGGTTTATCGGTACCCTGGAGTAACCACATTTTACTCCACTGGCTATCTTCTCCCGGTTCCAGCCGGGTAATCGCTTCGGTTACGTTATTGCTATTTAAATTTTTCTCTGCATCAGGATAAACAATACGTACCGGTATTTTCTTTCCATTACTTCCAAGGATCACATTGGCGCCGAGGTCCGGAACACCGGTTCTGCGCCAGTCGAACCAAAATTCCGGAGTCATAAAACAGGCAATCCATTTTTGCGTCATCAGTTTTGTCAGTCTCCCTTCATCATCAGTGCCCGTAAATTCGCCGGATAAATCATTAAGAAATGAGCTCTCATTCCATTCCACCAGCGCGTCTGTAATTGGATCGTACACTTTCATACTGCCATTAGCAATATCATATTGTTGCATACTCGCAACCACTCCGTTCTTATACTAGTCAACAGCATCTCCGCTGCTAATCCAGTTCTTTAAACGGCCCTCCGACAGGATAAAACAAAGTTCAGCATAACTCATTAAAACCGATTTTACGAGCGGATGGTTATTTTGAGCATACATGTCTGCGAGGTAGGACACCCCGGAATTTGCAGCTAAATCTGTATAGATGCCGGGATTTAAGGTTTTTAATGCATTAAAATCTACGCCGGTAGCTAAGTTATACAAATTAGGATCCTGCAATGCCGGTGGCAGGCCAACGTATCTGCGTGTATTCAGTTCATCTTTATTAGGTGTGGATGTATGAATATTCCTGATGATCTGACCGTCGGGAAGTTTCGAATAAGCAGGGGTGGCATCGCTGATTCTCAATTGTGCGTCCACCGGCCGGATAAAAGTGGTCAGACGCGGATCTCTGCCCTCCACCATTGCATCAACAAATGTAGCACAAGGTTTTCGGCGATAAAATTCCGACCGGTTGCTGTACCACAGTGGACCTCCATACCAGGAATTGTCTGATGAACTGCCGATAAAGGAAATGGCTGCGTTATCTTCGTTAGAAGTAAAAACAGGGTTTGCCGAACTGTTACTT
>CAMPJQ010000086.1 GCA_946886925.1 uncultured Terrimonas sp. | reverse complement strand
GTGCCGTATCATTGGTGCTGATGCGAAGAAAGGCCTGCGATAATTCGGGTTTTCCTGCAACCAAAGCATGCGCCTTTGGATTTTCTTTTAAGGCCTTAAAAGCGCTTTCGGGGTCATCCATCCGCAAACCTGCTTCGCGCTTGTTTGCATCTGGCCCGTGACATGCAGAGCATTTATCGGAAAGAATAGGACGGATATCAAAATTGTAGCTCACTACATCGGGTAATTTTTCGGCAGAACCAGCATCAGTCGCACCACTATCGCAGGATTGGAACGAAGCTGCAACTCCCCCTATAATACATACCAGGTAAAATATATTTTTGTAGATTGTCATATGGCAAAGGCAAATACGCTTTATGTTTTTTAATAAGGTATGAAACTTTAAAGCTGTTATTTAATCGAATATATCTCTAATCCTGATTTTTCTATCCTGCTCCATGCTGCTCATGACTTCACAGCCATAAAATACATCAGCAAATGAACAGCTCAAATCGCCTGCTGAAAAGATTCCTGCTCCATTCAAATGTACAAACAAATATACAAAAGACTACAAAGCGATGAAGCCTTTAACAAATGAAAAATAATATGCTGCCTGGTTAATCTGCTCATCAAATAATAAGTTTAACAGACACCAGATAATTATTGCTTATTATAAACAATATTATAGCGGCCAGATCCTAATGTCATCATTATTCTTCCCGTTTTTTGATCTGCGCTATACTTAAAGTTTCCCTTATCCAAAAGCTTTTTATTGAGTGTAATATTTTCTTTATCACCCGAAGGAACATATACACTGGCTGTAGTATTGGGTGGAATTGTAATATTCCAGTTAAAAGTGTTTTCGTCCTTCTCCCATTCGCTGGATATTAAACCGTATAATGATTTAAATGTTGCCTTAATATATGAAAGGTCTCCAACCGGTTCTGGTTTTAGAATGATATGTTTAAATCCGGGTTGTTCCGTATCATAATTAATGCCTCCTAAAGTTTGATAACACCATGCTTCAAAATTACCGGAAAGAATTTTCTGACTTTCTCCGTTCATGCCAGGCCCTGTGGTATCGGAGTTCCACAATTCCCAACTGGTGGTAGCCCCTTTAGAAATCATGTAGCCCCAACTGGGTAAATCTGTTCTGGTAGCAATGGTATATGCAACTTCGGGATGTCCGATATTGGTTAAAACCTGCATTTGCCATTGCATCCCTATCAATCCAACAGAAGTATGCCCCTTTCTTGTTACCACAATATCCTTCACGAGATTATTTACTACTTTTTCCTTATAGGCTTCAGGAACCATTCCGAATGCAAGCGGTAGTACATAGGCACACTGAGATCCGCTCTGGTAAACCCCTGTTTGCTTGTCTAAAAAACGATCATTAAATCCAATAAATATATTATCAGCCAGTGCTTTAAAATATTGTTCATCTTCTGTGTTTCCCAATATTTTTGCGGCCCTTTCCACAATTCTTGCATTGTTGTAAATATAGGCCGTGCCCATTAGCCCCTTAGGCGTCTGTTCCCCGCTACCTCCCATATTAATAGCATTTACCCAATCTCCGTAATCACAAAAATCTGTAGTGTAATCCGCCTTCAGATATGCTTTTTGTGTAAACAACACAAAATGCTTCATCATCTGGTAATTGTCTTTTAATATGCGGGGATCGCCATAAAAGCTGTAAAGCCAATCCGGAATAATAGTTGCTACGCTGGGCCATAATATTCCTTTGCTGTTAAATGTCCAGTAAGGAGGAAGTATTTCCTGAAGGCTTCCATCGGCCCCCTGGTGAACTCTGTAATTGTGTAAAAAATGATCATAGAATTTTGCCACATTAAAAACCCAGCCTTCACTCTCTGAAGTCTTGGACGGATGCCCGCTCCACGGCATACGCTCATCCCTGTCGGGCTCCATTGGCAGACTCCTGTTTT
The DNA here is from genome assembly GCA_946886925.1 of uncultured Terrimonas sp. Next base: position 6,543 of record CAMPJQ010000086.1, on the reverse strand, counting down.
GCATACGGGTACCCCATCTTGCATTTAAATAAATACGGTTGAGCAATTCATTAGACGATGTGAATTGCCCCGTTTGCTCAAAATCAGTATGCGTTACAAGTCCTTCAAAGTTAGAACTATCGGGTATCCCGGGAAATCCCGACACCTGTATCCATCTTGTAGCATTTCCTTTAAACCTGGGATGCCATACTTCTATACCATTGCCACTAAGTGTATATTTATCTGTATTCAGCGCACTGCGGTCATTTTGATATTTTAATGTACTGTCGGGTAAAATATTAAAGCTTGTATGCAGACTAACGGTAGTACCTCTGGGGCCTTTTACTTTCAAACGCACAACTCCGTAAAATGACTGACCAAAGTCTACCATCCAGATACCAGGTTTGGGCTGTATAATTTTTTTAGGATGGAGTACTTCGGTTACTCTTATAGGTTCCATTACCTGCGCTTCCATATTACCTCCGGGACTCTCTAATACTTCTGCCGCTTTCCATTTTTTATCATCAAAGCCGGCTTCCGCCCATCCGGGCATCTCCAGCCTGGCATCATATTCCTCACCATCATACTCATTGCTTGCACGCACGGGTCCGTCGGCCGTAACTTTCCACTTATCATCAGACACAATCATTTCCCTGCTGCCGTCTTCATATTCAATATGAAGCTGCATCAGCAACCTGGGATAACCGTAATTGTGCATGGGAACCGGAACTTTTTTCCGGGGAGCAAAAAACCGGCCATTGCTTAGTATTACTCCCATGGCGTTCTCGCCCTTTTTTAATTCCTCTGTTACATCGAATGTAACGTACAGGATTCTTTTGCTGTACCCCGATAAAGCCGGATTCATAAGCTGGTCGCTAATAAGCTTTCCATTAACGTAATAATCAAAGAAGCCAAGACCACTTACGTAGGCAGTAGCCCGTGAAATTTTTTTTGTTACAGGAAATGCTCTGCGTAACATTCGTGAAGCCAGTCGCCGGTGTTCTGTTACGGTATCCTTAATTTCGGCATCTCCGTTCAGACCAATCCATTTACCCGACCAATCAGATGTGTTTAGCAGCCCCATTGTCCACATTGCAGGTGAACTCCATTCAGAGGCCATTTCATTATTATGATCTGCCTTAATCCAAACTTTTACCTTCCAGTAGCATTGGGTTTCGGAACCAAGCTGTTTTGCTGCAGGCATATTATTTATGGCTTCTCCATAAATAATGTGTGTTGAATTTTCTGATAATACTTTTTCACTGTCCCATATATCCCCGGTATTTTTCCCAAGCAATTCCGGAGATGATGCTACTAATATGCGATAAGCAACCTGCTTTACATTCTTCAGATCATCGTTATCAGATGTTTCAATAATCCATCCAAGGTTTGGTTTTACAATATCAATACCACGGGGATTATTAAGGTATTCACAGCGCAGATCTTTTACAACGAATCCGTTTTTTTCAGACACACATTGCTGTGATGTGAAGCCAATCACACTTAACAGCATCAGGTATATAATATTTTTTTGTATCATAGAACATAATGGGTTATGCACTACAACTTACCATTAAGTCAGGTGCGGTGCGGTAAAAATGTATGTTTGCAGTAGGGTGCGTTTCATTGTTGCATTGCCTGATGCCTAATGAAAGTGAGGCTGTCTCACAAGGGCCAGAAAATATGCCACTAAAACCCAAAGACTTTAAGTCCTGATCTTCAGGCTTTATTTTCTTCGGGGCTTAGTGGCTTTGTGGCAAAATATTACTTTCTATACAGTTCCACTGCCAAACTCCCTCCCGGTTGGCGTATCCACCGTTCCGGGAAAAAAGTTATATGATGTTTTGCCTGGTTATTCCAATCAATATCCGGGGTTTTGTTCAAGGCTGGCATTGATCTGGATCTCCCTTGCAGGGACGGGGTAGATCAATCTTTCCTGGGTAACATTAAAGGCTGCGGGTAATATCCAGCCATAGATAGATTTTAACCGCACCCCTTTAGCGGTAGTTGCTTCAATTGCTTTACCGGTACGGATAAGATCGAGCCAGCGATGATTTTCGAACGCCAGTTCATGCCGCATTTCGTTGGCAATATTTTCTTTGGTGGCTACGCCAAGATCATCCAACCCTGCCCTGTCACGCACTTTATTGAGATAAGGCAGCGCTTCAGGTTCCCTGCCCTGTTCTGCCAAGCACTCAGCCAGTAATAATAACGTTCCCGAATACCTGAAGATGGGAAAGTTGTCAGGCGTATTAAAAGACACTGAATAAGGCGGATGAAAATATTTTTTTACCATATACCGAAAGCTGGTTCCCGGCGCGGGCGTATAACCTACCGGGCTCTTTAATCCTGTAATGGTAAAGTCTTCTACGCCACTAATGGTGCCTTCCACAACAGAAACAGATGCGGGCAGTCTTTCATCGCCGGCTTCGTAAGATTCAACCATTTCTTCGGTTGGCACGTTCCATCCGCTGAAGATGTTCATGCGGCCTCCGTCGAAGCCCGCGATCAATTGGGTATTGGTTGCCTTTGGCATAAATTGCCAGGCAAACTGGCTTTGCTGCCCACTCACTAAATCCGACATATACTGAACATCAAATATAGATTCGCTGTGATTTTTATTCGCAGGGTCAAATACGTCTTCGTAGTTGGTAAGCAACGAATAATTCATATTGGTGATATCTTTTAATTCCTGTTCAGCTTTCGGGTAGTCACGCACAGGTTGCGTCATGTATACATAGGCCAGCAACATTTTTGCAGCGCCTTTGCTTGCACGGCCCGATTGTGGAAAACTGGTAACGGTTGGCAATAGCGGAATAGCTGCTACAAGGTCTGCCGTTATTTGCGTATATATCTCATCAACCGTATTACGGGGTTTAAAGGATTCTTCCGCATTCTGGATTTGTTCCAGGTGCAGAGGCACACCGCCGTAGTGCGTAACCAGGTCAAAATAATAGAAAGCTCTCAGAAACATAGCTTCGCCCATGAGGGTATCTTTTGCACCCTGCGACAGGAAGCTGTTGTCGGTAAGCTGGCTTAGTATGGTATTCACTCTCGAAATACCGGAATAATCGCTGGTCCACCTGCTGCCGGGAGAATTGGGTATAGCGCTGGATTGTGCATTATCGATAAACTGCGCATAGGCTTCCCTGTGAGGTTCAAAGCCACGGTTGGCCTGGTAAATGGTAAAGAAGGTATTGTCCGATCTCATTTCGTCCTCGTAAACACCTACAATAGCTACCGAGCGCAACGGAACGTATGCTGCGTTCAGTGCCTGCATGAATTGGGTACGATCTTTAAAAAAGGAGGCAGAGCTCAATGATGTGGGCGGGGTAAGGTCTAAGAAATCTTTGCTGCAGGAGAAAAGAAAAACCGCCGATATGATTGCTAATAACGTTTTTTTGTTCATATAATGAGATTTAAGTGTAGGTTTTAAAATTGAACGTTTACACCTAATGTATATACTTTGGCTATGGGGAATGCTGTAAAGTCGCGACCTAACCTTAATCCATCCAAACCATTCAAACTGATTTCAGGATTCATTCCCGGATATTTGGTAAACATAAATGGATTTTGAGTGGTAAAATAAACGCGAACACTTTTTATGGTTGCATTGGTGTTGAGCGGTATGCGGTAGCCCAATGTGATATTTTTAACAGCAAGATAAGTACCGCTGAACACCTGCCTTGTAGTAAAGTTTCTGAAATCAGCAGTAGTGCCCGCCCTGGTTCTGGGATAAATGCCATCACCGGGATCTTCTTCTGATCTCCACCTGTTCACTACGCCTTTTCTAACATTAAATACGCCATCAAGGTTTTCTGTTGACTGAAATGCATCATCCGCAATATCGTTTCCTAAGGAACCCGAAACCATCACACTGAAGTCAAAATTTTTGTACTCCAGGTTATTGGTCATACCAAACAATACATCAGGATTTGGATTGCCAATCCAGGTTCTGTCGCTGGCATCAATTTTTCCATCAGGTTTTCCATCAGGACCGCTCAAATCTGCAAACCGGGCAGTTCCTACCATTGATGTTGCATTGTGCGGTTGTGTTTCCCATTCCTGCTGCGTCATGTAAACACCGGTGTTGATATAGCCATAAAACATACCGATCGGCATACCAACGGCAGTTCTGTTGTCATCCCAATATTCCTGGTAACCACCGATAGGCGCGTCATTGGTACCAAGTTTTTTAACAATGTTCCTCGGTATGGAAATATTAAGGCTGGTGTTCCAGATGAGCGCCCCGGTCAGGTTCCTGGTATCAATGGTAAACTCATGACCCCAGAAATCAAAGCGGCCGATATTAGAAGTAATGGTAGAAAAACCGGATTGTACAGGAATGTCAATTCCATATAATAAACCATCTGTTTTTTTACGATAGTAGTCGTATGCAAATGAAACACGGTTATTCAACAGCGACACATCCACACCTATGTCATATCCCTCTGTGGTTTCCCACGTTAAGTTAGCATTGCCAATGCCATTTAAAGCACTGCCTGATGCCAGTTGATTATTGAATACATAATTGGATTGGGATACTCCTGCCAGGTAAGTATAATACCCGATATTATTGTTGCCCACCTTACCCCAGCTACCTCTGAGTTTAAGGAAGTTGATGGCGCTGATGCCACTCATGAATTTTTCATCCGACACTACCCAACCAGCGGAAACAGACGGGAAGGTACCGTACCTGTTATTGGTTCCGAACTTTGATGAACCATCACTTCTAAGTGCAACCGATAAAATGTATTTACCATCATAGTTGTAATTTACCCTGCCTATATACGACAATACAGAGTAGTCGTTCGCACCTACTGTACCAATCCTGGTAGCCGCTACGTTCAGCCATTCAATATTATCGTCGGGAAATTGTGAACCATTGATGCCACTGTTTTCAAATGTAACTTTTTGGGCGGTGTAACCTGCAAAAGCTTCGATATTGTGTTTTTGAAACAACTGTTTGGTATAGGTGAGCGTATTTTCAGTCATCCATGATGTAAAGCTGCTGGTATTGTAGCTTGCCGATGCAGAGGCTGCCGGTGTGGGCCCGCCCAGGATCGTTGAAGGCCTGAACATTCTGTTAATGGTATTATTGATATTAACGTTGATGCTGCTTTTGAACTGAAGACCATCAATTATTTCATAAGCTCCGTAAGCATTACCTATAAGCGTTAATGATTTATTGGGGTTAACCGTTTCCATTAACACCTTGTAATAATTTGGCGTGGAGAACATGCCCGGGGGAGCGAACCCGATCGGGTAGGTTCCATCATCATTTTTGTATTTCAGTGCAGGATCACTCAGGTAGGCTACCTGTATAATATTACGACCGTTGCCGAGACCGGGTGTAATATTATCTGTTTGATGTGTAACACCCGCATTCAAACCAAATGTAAGTTTGTCGGAAGCGTAAAAAGTATTATTGCTTGATGCTGTAAACCTTTTTGAATTTTGATTGATCATTACTCCATCCTGGTTATTGTAGCTTACGCCTACTACCGATCTTACAAACCTGCCACCCGATGAAAGCGATAAACTGTAATTCTGAACGAGCGCGTCTCTCAGTAATACATCAAACCAGTTGGTTCCTTTAGATGGATCAATCTGTTCAGGATTCTGGTATTGTGCCGGCACACCACCGGTATAGCCTTCATATCTCGCAGCGTCTTCATAATATTCTTTTTTGAACTGTGCAAATTCACGTGCATCCATTAAATCGGGCTTGCCACGGTCTGAAACGGTTTGCAAACCAAGATAGCTCGTGAATTGTATGTTGCGCTGACCCGCTTTAGCCTGCCTCGTGGTGATCAATAATACGCCGTTAGCGGCTCTTGAACCATAGAGCGATGATGCTGCCGCGTCTTTAAGAACGCTCACCGATTCTATCATATCCGGGTCAATGGTATTCAACCCGCTTTCAATAGGGAACCCGTCTACTACAATCAATGGATTATTACCTGCATTAATAGATGCTGCACCACGTATACGGATGGCCATATTAGCACCCGGCTGCCCGTTGTTCTGATTGATTTGAACCCCGGCTAACCGGCCTTGTAATTTTTGTCCTATGTTGGTAACCGGCAGGTCTTTTAATTCTTTGGCATTGATATTACTGATGGCGCCTGTTATTTCTCTTTTTTTCTGTGTACCGTAACTGACCACTACTACTTCGCTGAGGCTTTGCGATACTGCACCCAGGGTAATATTAATGTCATTGTCGTCGTTAATCACCACGATTTGCGAATTGTAGCCTGTAAAGCTGAAGACCAAAGAAGCGCCCGTAACAGCTTCAATAGAAAAAGCACCGGCATTGTTGGTTTTGGTAGCTTTGCCGGTACTCTGAACCGTTACAGTAACTCCGGGCAAAGGTTTTCCATCGGCCGAATCGGCAACTATACCCGAAACCTTTAAAAGGTTCTGGGAGAAAGAATAACTGTAAAAGCCGAGTAGCAGAATCAGTGTCATACCACACCTCTTCCAGGACGGGAATGGCAATCCTCGTTTTTTCATAATAATAATTTTTGTTTTTTATACAGATTTGTTGATGCTCTATGAAAG
>CAMPJQ010000085.1 GCA_946886925.1 uncultured Terrimonas sp. | reverse complement strand
CAAGGCGATTAAGCCCGCCAGGCATCTCAAAAAGAAAGACCAGCAGATGACCGACAGCGAAGCCATTGAAAGTTCAAGAGGTTCTTCTGCTTCGCGTTGGCCATTAGAAGAAATAATCAACAAAGGATACGGCGTTGCCACCGCACATTATTACGACCTTGAGCCTGACAATAAAGATGGATGGAAACAAGGTATCCGTACTACCATGAAAGACGCTTTACATATAGCGCCGGATGCATGGAGCGCCATTGGAGCATGGTCGTGGGGACTAAGCAGGATACAGGATTATCTTGAATTGGATGCGGCAGTGGATGCCGGAAGAACCATACTGATCGGCCATTCGCGGCTGGGCAAAACCGCTTTGTGGGCCGGGGCCAACGACCAGCGTTTTTCCATCGTCATTTCCAACAATTCGGGCGAGGGCGGCGCAGCACTTTCCCGCAGGGTATTCGGAGAAACCATCCGTAACCTCAATACCAGTTTTCCGCATTGGTTTATTGCACGATACAAAAGTTATAACGACCACCCCGAAATGCTCCCGGTTGATCAGCATATGCTGTTATCGCTTATTGCTCCCCGTCCTTTATATGTTGCGAGTGCAGAAGACGATAAATGGGCCGACCCCAAAGGCGAATTTCTTTCGGCAAAAAATGCAACGCCTGTGTATGCGCTTTACAAACTGCAGGGGCTAACCGCAAGTGAAATGCCCGCGGTAAATACTCCTGTGGGAGAAAAAATAAGATACCATATCAGGACCGGTAAGCATGATGTTACACTTTACGACTGGCAGCAATACCTTGATTTCGCGGAAGCGAATAAAGTAGTAAGTGATAAGTAATAAGTAGTAAGTGAGTGGCGGTTAGAAACAAAAATTAATCATGTATATTTTCAGTGCGCAATCAATAAATTTATTTTAACTCTTTTTCTTCATTGATCTTCCTTTAAAAATACAGAAATCACTCATGGAAAAAAAATACGGTCGCCGGAATTTCATCAATACAGCTATTGCCGGGGGTATAGGATTAGGTTTATCCGGCAGTTTATCATCTTTATACGCACAGGGCAGGGCGCAGCAAAAAAGGATTGGCATTATAGGTTTAGACACTTCTCACAGTATTGCTTTTACAAAGGCGCTTAATGCCGCAGCGGCGGCTCCCGAATTAAAAGCTTATAAAGTGGTGGCTGCTTATCCAAAAGGGAGTAACGATATTGAATCATCTGTAAAAAGGATCCCGGGATATACGGAGGAAGTAAAAAAGCTGGGAGTAGAAATAGTAAGCTCAATAAAAGATCTGCTGAAAAAAACAGATTTTATACTGCTGGAAACCAACGATGGACGTTTGCATTTGCAACAGGCCTTAGAAGTGATTAAAGCGGGTAAGCCTATGTTTATTGATAAACCTGTTGCGGCTTCTTTAAAAGATGCACTGGCAATCTTTAAAGCAGCGGAGCAAAGCAAAGTACCCGTGTTCTCTTCTTCTTCGCTGCGGTTTATGCAAAGCGCACAGGAAGTGGCCAGGGGTAAGGTGGGTAAAGTGCTGGGCGCCGACTGCTATAGTCCCGCGCATTTGGAAAAAACACATCCCGACCTGTTTTGGTATGGCATTCACGGAGTGGAAACGCTGTATACGGTGATGGGCACAGGTTGTAAACAGGTAGTGCGGTTGCATACAGACGATACAGATGTCGTGGCAGGCACATGGGCAGATGGCCGCATTGGCACATTTCGCGGGACGCGTTCGGGAAAAAGCGGCTACGGCGGCACCGTATTCGGGGAAAATGCAACCACGGTATTAGGGCCCTTTGATGGCTACCATGCATTGCTCGTACAGATCATTGCATTTTTTGAAACAGGTATACCACCCGTAAGCAGCAAAGAAACACTGGAAATATGTGCTTTTATGGAAGCTGCCGATGAAAGTAAAAACAAAGGAGGCATTCCGGTTGCTTTGGAGGAGATGATGAAGAGAGCGGGGAGATGATACAGTTTATGGTTTGGCAGTTTGTGGTTTATCGTTGGGAATATTGCTTCGGATTTAAAATTGTTCCTGCTCTCGGGAATGAGTTTGTAAAAAAGCGAAGCGTTTAAAATATTACAAAGCACGTCCTTCTAAAGTAAAAATAAGATAATGAAGAATTCACGGAGAAATTTTATTAAAAAGACAGTAGCAGGAACGGCGGCCTTTTCAATAGGTGGCATATTGCCGGGTTTTAGCGCTAAAAGTTATGCCGGCATCATGGGCGCCAATGAACGGATACGCGTTGGCGTTATGGGTGTTAACAGCCGCGGTTTGGCAGTGAGCAGCAATTTTGCAGTGCAGGAAGGCTGCGAAGTGATATATGTTTCGGATGTGGATACCCGTGCAGCAGATAAATGCATAGCGGCGATTGAAAAACTCCAGCACAAACGCCCTGAGCCTGCTCCCGATTTCAGGAAGGCTTTGGAAAATAAAGATATGGATGCTTTAATTGTTACAGCACCCGACCACTGGCATGCACCCGCTGCCCTGCTGGCCTGCAAGGCAGGTAAACATGTGTATCTCGAAAAACCCTGCAGTCACAATCCCAATGAGGGCGAATTGCTGATCGCTGCGCAAAAGAAATACAACAGGGTATTGCAAATGGGTAACCAGCGCCGCTCCTGGCCTAAGGTAATGGAAGCGATCGCCGAATTGCACAACGGTGTAATCGGCCGCCCCTATTTTGCCAAAACCTGGTATTCCAATAACCGCGCCTCTATCGGCAAAGGAAAAGAAGTGCCTGTACCCTCATGGCTCAATTACGAGCTGTGGCAGGGCCCGGCGCCGCGGCAACCGTATAAGGACAACCTCATTCATTATAACTGGCACTGGTTCTGGAACTGGGGTACCGGAGAAGCACTCAATAACGGCACGCATATGGTTGACCTTGCAAGATGGGGACTTAAGGTTGACTATCCCGTAAAAGTAAACTCTGCCGGTGGCCGCTACCGTTATACCGATGACTGGCAGACACCGGACACACAGGTCATAAACCTGGAATTTGATAACAACAGCATGATCTCCTGGGAAGGGCGCAGCTGTAATGGACAGCCGGTAGAAGGCAGCTCCGTTGGCGTATTGTTTTACGGGGAAACCGGTTCCCTGCTGATTGAAGGAGGCAATGCCTATAAAATATTTGACCTGAAGGGCAAACTCATAAAAGAGGTAAAACAGGATGATCTTATTGATCCCCGCAATTTATCGAGCCCTGCACAGGCGCTGGACGCCCTTCATATCCGCAATTTCTTCGATGCCATCCGTAACGGCGCTCCGCTGCGATCGGATATTATTGGCGGGCACCAGAGCACTTTGCTGGTGCAATTGGGCAATATTGCCCAGCGTACAGGGCGCACTTTACAAACAGATCCAAAGAACGGGCACATCCTGAACGACAAAGACGCATTGCAGTTGTGGAGCCGGGAGTACGAGCCGGGATGGGAGCCTAAGGTGTAATGCATTTCGCCAGACTTACGGCTATCCTTATCTTTTTTGTATTGTCATGGTAAGGTACGAACCATCTGCACGTCCCGCGGACAGGCCTGCATGCCGGTAGGCAAGTTTGTTTCTCGTTATTTGGTTCTTATTATTTGTTTCCCGGGGCTTTGCGTTCAGATGCGGTGCTGACCCTCCTTGTGTCGGGTACCGACCGCATCTCCGGATTTCGGATTTTTAAAGTTTATGATTTTTAGTTTATCGTTGTATTCTTCGGATTTAGCGCTTATGGCTTCGGGTTTTATTTGTGATTTATTTCATGATGCTTTGCATTTTCTCACGTATTTCGGATTTCCGGCTTCTGATTTGTTTTCCGGTTTTCTAAAATATTCTCTACATTGAAACCCATGGGAACAGTGGAAATACGAAACGGGCAACTGGTTATCCAGTCAAGCATTATAACATATGGAACTGCCGCCGATCCTGCTGTTACGGAAAATATACGCGATGAAATAGAAACCATGTGGAATGAGCCACAGGCTACTGTTATTTTAAAAAGAAAAACACTGCAGGTTGTATTCCGCATCTCCGCTATCTGCAACCCGCAAATCACACCCGGAGAAATATTTGAAAATACCAACCCGCAAAACAATTATTTCCGCATTGAACCTTTTGCCACAGGCAATATTTCATTTGTAGACGGAATGGGGTGCAACAGCGGCTATTTTAAATTGGAAAACCTGTACAAAGGATCAACTACGGCAGCGCATGAATATGGCCATACCATTGGACTTGCTCACCCAGTTAACCTCGACCTGCGCGGCAAAGGCGTGCCGGGCATTATGTATCCAAGAGGCACTTTGGTGGATCCTCCATTTCAATACAACCCCAATGCGGCAGCGGGCGACAGCAGCCAGGGCGGCACCATGCATCCCATGCACCGCAAAGTAAAGCAGGAAGATATTGACCTGCTGAAGCTGCACAGGCTCTATTTTCAAAATGGCATTTCCATTCTGGGAGAATTCAGTAGTGTATGGCATCCCAATCATGCCGACATATTTCCACCCGATAGGCATATTGGATAAAGAATCAGCTGGTATCACTTCCTACTTCGCAATATCAATCTTCACTTTTTTATTCTTGATCTTCTGGTCTTTGATCAACCGCAATGCCTCTCCCATTTTTACTTTTCTCACTGCCGCAAAAGAAAAAAAGTCTTTTACTTCTATCAGCCCGATGTCTTCTTTTTTCAATTTCGCCTTGTTGCCTAAAAAACCTACAATATCAATTTTATTCACTTTGTCTTTTTTCCCGGCGGCTATAAACAGGGTTGACCATTTGGGCTTGTCGGGGAGCACACTGGTTTCCGGTAAAGTAATTTTTTCAGCATCCCGTGCAATATAGGCAGGACGTTTTTCTTCGGGCGATAAAATAAGTATAGCGGTGCCGCTGGCGTCCATCCTGGCGGTTCTTCCATTGCGGTGAATAAAAATCTCCTCCGTTTGCGGCAGGTGGAAATGAATGATATAGCGGATATTGGGAATATCCAGCCCACGCGAGGCCAGATCCGTTGTTACCAATATATTGGAAGTGCCATTCCTGAATTTGCATAAAGCACTATCCCTTTCCTGCTGCTCCATAGCACCGTGATAAAATACATTGGTAATGGTTTGCTGCGTTAGGTATTCACTGGTGCGCCCCACCGATTCCCGATGATTGCAGAACACAACAGTGGAACGGTTACCCAAATAACAGATCAGCTTAAAAAGCGTTTCTAATTTATCCTTTTCATCGCTCTGCACTATTTTTATTGCCAGTCCTTCAGGCACTTCATCGGTGCCGGACAGGAAATTCAATTTTAGCGGATCTTTCAATCCAATAAAGTCAGGAATTTCAACGGCTTCCGTAGCGGAAGTAAGTATTCTCTTTTTCAATGCCGGAAGGGAACTGATGATAAAAGCCACTTCTTCCTGGAAACCCGATTCGAGCGATTTATCAAATTCATCCAGCACCAGGGTCTCTATAGTACCCGTAGTTATATTTCCCCGCCGAATATGATCCGCCAGCCTGCCAGGCGTGCCAATGAGCAGTGCCGGTGGCTGCTGTAAATTGTTTTCTTCCGTTTCACGCAGGTGACCGCCGTAGCAGCAGGTGACCTTATACCAGGTACCGAGCGATTTGAATACTTTTTCTATCTGCATGGCCAGTTCACGTGACGGTACTACAATAAGGGCCTGTGTTTTTTTATTTTCCGGATCAAGCAAATCCAGTATGGGCAATAAAAAAGCCAGTGTTTTTCCGGAGCCCGTTGCCGAAAGCAACACTATATTATTATGCTGTTCATTTGCCGCAATGGAAGCTGTTTGCATTTCATTAAGCGCATCAATGTTTAAGCGGGAAAGCATGTCTGGCAGAGAATACGATTTGCTTTGCATAGCTGCAAAAGTACGAAAGCGCCGGTGCCCGCGCAGTTAAAGATTCAGGGCTTTTCTCTTCCCGTCTGGTGAAGACACCTGGCCGGAAGCCACAATATGCAGACATATTGCTGTGAGGACTATTTCTTTAGAACATTCAGGTAGTCCTGATAGGCATCATTGATATCAACCTCTTCACCTTTAGGAGTGCAATAAACCAGGACGCCAAATCCAATAGAAAATTTGTCGCCTTTCTTTACCGTGATAGCGCTTTTTTCTCCTTGTTTCATAGCTTCCCTGCCAAAAGGGTTAGCGGCAATATAACCATAGTTACGTGAGTGAAACCAACCAGGACGGAAATTGGCAGGGTCCTGCATAATGGCCATCCCTATATAATGATCATCAATTTCACCACTATAATCAATCCATTTAGACGCCTTTCCCCAGGTACCATCTTCATCCTTCTGCCCTTCAGCATTGGTAATGTGCCCATCCCCGTACTGGACGGTAATCCTGGTGTTCAACCGAATACCCAGCCCCATTTCTTCCTGGTCTCCGAAAGTGAAATCGCCTTTCTCAGAAGAGTAGGTACTGACAGACGTCAACAAATACCCCGACGGTTCCGCTATAATTGAATACCTGACCAATTCTGCAACCATCCGGTCTTTGCCATCGGCGCTCATATAATAATTGCGCACGGTAAAGGTTCCTCTTCCATATCCGCCTTTAGGTTGTTCAGTAAACATCTCATGCTGTACTTTTCCTTTAAGCCTCCAATAATCAATTCCATTCAAATCTCCGTAGCTCAACCAGATGCCCGGGTGCCACGAGCTATGATCTTTAGGATCACCTGCAAGAACAGGATGATTCCTCGTTGCCTGAACGCCGCAGGGTGTCATTACATTTTCAAAATAGGGCCGGGTGGTTACAGAATCCTCATAAACATAGGTAGCGAATGGTTTTTTATTTATCAGGATCAACAATTTACCAGGCTCCTGTTTAAACGCCACTACAGGGAGTTCCTCTTTTGTATTTTTATTGCCGGAACAGCTCACCAGCATAGTTGCCATAACCAACGAGGCCGCCCAGTTTTTAAAATAATTTGATTCTATCTTCATATTATTTGAATGTTATAGTTTTAGGTTTAAAGATTGTATTAAATCGGATGTACTATTTATAAGGCAGTTCATATCCCTTCCGATATTCTCTGCTTAGTAATGCCGTTGCCTGCTGCTGATAACCGGCACATGTCACTTCACGCTTTACCGGATCATATTCGATTGCCGGGGCATTCAGCCGGGTTGCAATGTTCATTAAATTGCAAAGGTCGGAGGATACCCTTCCCGTTTTGATCGGGGAAAGCAGCTTAGAGGGATTATTTTCCCGTACAGCAGTGAGGAAATTCGGAATAATACTCTCAACAGGTTCCGGTGATTCAATTTTGATCTGTTCTTTTCCTTTTGTAACAATAATGCCACTGCGCCCGAAATCCATCTTACCGTCAGTTCCATATGCTACATTGCCGTTATCATGCCCTTCCAGATTATAAGGGGTCCACAGTCGCATCTCATAAATAATCTGGCTATCATCATATTGTAAGATCGCAGTCTGGGTATCCGGTGTTTCGTGATCATCATTATAAAAAAATTGTCCCCCTGAAACGATCATTCTTTTGGGATAGCGGTTTCCCAAAGCCCAAACCGCAACATCAATCTGGTGAACGCCATCGTTTACGGCGTCGCCCCCACCATAATCCCAGAACCAATGCCAGTTGTAGTGCCAACGATTTTTGGTAAACGCCACTACCGGGGATGGGCCAAGCCACATATCATAGTTAACGCCCTGGGGAGGCTGCTCTGCGGCAGCATGTCCAATAGGTTCACGAAGCTGATGATTGATCGCCTTAATGGTATGAACCTTTCCAATGATGCCGCTATTCAATTGTTTCATCGCTTCAATATGATCTCCTGTGCTCCTGCGCTGCGTTCCATGTTGAACACATTTATTGTACTGTGCAGCGGCCTTAATCAAAAGTTCAGCTTCTTCCACCGTGTGGCTGCAGGGCTTTTCTATATATACATGTTTTCCGGCCATGAGCGCCCACAACGCCATCGGTGTATGCCATTGATCGGGCGTTACAATACTTACAGAGTCAATAGACTTGTCTTCAAGTAGTTTGCGAAAATCTGAATATTTCTTCACCTGTCTCTCGTTGGGAAGTCCACTGGCAGCCATATCGAGGCGCTGCGGGTCTACATCACAAACAGCTACCACTTTACAACCTTTCGCCTGGGCAAAACCTTTACAATGGAAGCCGGCACCTTGCTTGCCCGTGCCGATGATGGCATGATTGATCGTGTCGCTGGGAGACGTTTTTGCCCATGCACCGGACGCAATAAAAGGCGCCGCCAATAGTCCTGCGCCAGCAACACTGGTTGTTTTAATAAAGTCACGACGAGTTGTCTGCTCTTTTTTTAATTCTGTTTTACCATTACCCATAATTGTTTTGTTTTGATAAATAAAAATTATGTAGTTTAAACTAACAAAGCCTGATCCAATTGAATAGTGTCGCTAAAATCCTAATCAATCACATCCCTGCCATGATACAACGACTGGTATTGGGA
>CAMPJQ010000084.1 GCA_946886925.1 uncultured Terrimonas sp. | reverse complement strand
GGAACAGAATGAATGGCATAACCATGCTATTGCCTCATGGCTATGAAGGGCAGGGGCCGGAGCATAGCTCGGGCAGGATGGAAAGGTTTTTACAAATGTGTGCCGAGTTAAATATGGTAGTTGCCAACATTTCTACTGCCGCTAACTTCTTCCATGCTTTGCGCCGGCAGGTGGCATGGCCTTTCCGCAAGCCGTTGATCGTGTTTGCTCCCAAAGCCAATTTGCGCCATACCGGCAGCTATTCTTCTGTTGATGAATTTACAAGCGGGAGCTTCAGGGAAATTATTGATGATGCTTTTACAGAGGATGCTGCTACAGTAAAGAAAGTTATTTTTTGCTCGGGCAAAATTTATTTTGATCTTGCCGCCAAACAACAAAAAGACAGCAGAAAAGATGTGGCACTCATACGGGTAGAACAATTATATCCCTTACCTTACAAGCAATTATCTGCTTTGTATGGCAAGTATAATAAAGCCATATGGTATTGGGTACAGGAAGAGCCGCTGAATATGGGCGCCGCCTCCTTCCTGCAAATGAATCTTAATACCGGTTTAAGGCAAATGGCCCTGCCCGAAATGAATTATGGGGTAATCAGCAGGGAAAGCAGTGCTTCGCCTGCATCCGGATTCACTAAAATACATGCGCAGGAGCAGGTAGAAATTATTGAAACGGCATTTTCCATTTAATTTTGTAACAGGATAAATCAGCATAAACTGAAAAAACATGATTGACATCAAGGTTCCGGTAGTAGGAGAATCTATAAGCGAAGTTACTTTACTAAAATGGGTTAAGCCAGATGGTGCATATGTTGAAAGGGATGAAGTGATTGCGGAACTGGAAAGTGAAAAAGCTACATTTGAAGTGAATGCTGAAAAAGCGGGAGTATTAAAAACCCAGGTAAGCGAAGGTGATACCATTGCCATAGGCTCTGTATTGGCTAAAATAGATGAAACGGCTGCTAAACCGGCAGTTGCGGAGGCGCCTGCTCCTTCAACGAATGGCAAAGCTGAGGACAAAGCAGGAGCAGCTACAAAACCTGCTGAAGAAGCCAAAGCGGCAGGGAAGGGCAAAATACAGGTGAAAGTTCCTGTGGTAGGAGAATCTATAAGCGAGGTTACCTTATTGAAGTGGGCAAAAAAAGATGGAGACTTAGTAAGGCGTGATGAAGTGATTGCCGAACTGGAAAGTGAAAAGGCCACTTTTGAGCTCAATGCGGAAGAAGCCGGAAAGCTGTCTGCTTCGGCAAAAGAAGGTGATACCATTAAAATAGGGGATGTTATAGCCACAATTGACACAGATATTGCCGTACCCGCTGAACAAAAGTCCGCGGCACAGAAACCGCCTGTTGCCGAAATAAAACCCGCGGTGCAGCCTGCAGCAGTTCATTCTTCTGATGTAAAAGCTACACCGGTTGCGGCTGCCATCATAGCCGATAAAAAAATTGATCCTAAAAGTATAACGGCCAGTGGAACGGCCGGCCGAATTGTAAAAGGTGATGTTTTGGCTGCTTTGGCCAACCCGGGCAAAAAAGCTTTCGACGGGCAGGAACTGTTTACCCGGAATGTGCGTAACCAAAAAATGACAAGCCTTCGCAAAACGATCAGCAGGCGGCTGGTGGAATCAAAAAATACCACTGCCATGCTTACCACGTTCAATGAGGTGGACATGACTCGCATTATGGAGATTCGGAAGGCATTTAAAGATAAATTTAAAGAGACTCATGGTGTAGGTTTGGGCTTTATGAGTTTTTTTGGAAAAGCATGCGCTATCGCACTGGCAGAATGGCCTGCGGTGAATGCCAATTTAGACGGGGAGGAACTGGTATATCATGACTATGCAGATATCAGCATTGCCGTGAGCACGCCACGGGGGCTAACCGTTCCGGTTATACGCAATGTAGAAAGCCTGAGTATGGCCGATATTGAAAAAAAAGTGATAGAACTGGCAAATAAAGCCCGTGATAATAAATTAAGCATGGATGAGTTGCAGGGCGGAACGTTTACCATTACCAATGGTGGTGTATTCGGTTCATTGATGAGTACGCCAATTATTAATCTGCCCCAGGCGGCCATACTGGGCATGCATAAAATACAGGAAAGGCCTATGGCCATAAACGGGCAGGTAGTAATAAAGCCCATGATGTATATTGCGTTGAGCTATGATCACCGTATTATTGATGGTAGGGAATCGGTGAGCTTCCTGGTTCGCGTAAAAGAATTGCTTGAAAATCCGGAATTGTTGCTGTTTGGAAAAGACCCTGTTAAAACCCTGTTGGAACTATAAGATTTTTGTAAACCCTGCTCCTTCATATATGAACCCTAAACTTTTACTGGCCCTGCTAACAGGCGCTCTTTTTATTATTTCCTGCAGCAAGGAAGAATCTTTTGAAAAAAGAAAGAGTGATAACAATAATGTCCCGCTGTTGACAAAAGTGATTTCGCAATCAACGGATGTATCCTATTCTGCCGTTACTACTTTCGGGTACGACAGTGAAAAAAAACTGGTCAATGTAAAAAATGTATTTGAGGGAGACGTAAGTGAACCGTATATAGAACAGGAATCCAGGTATTACCGGAGCGGTAAAGGCTTAATAGAACGGGTGGTTGATATTTGGGACATTTTTGATGAGGATGGTAATTTCCAGTCAAAGGACAGCATTGTACTCAGCCTGCATTCTACTTCCGGCGGACAATATACGTATGGGATCAGAACTTTTTTGCATTCACCCAATGATTGGACAAGAGACAGCATTATTTATTCTTATAACGATAAAGGGCGTATGGTGCTGGTTAATATTTTTAGAATGGATTTCAACACCAATGTTTACAGGGGCGAGCAAACCACTATGTATACTCATGATGGAAAAGGAAACATCGCAACGATGACGATTAAATTCAGTGCCAATGGACAAGATCCCCCGCAAGTGATCAGTTTCAGGTACAACGACAAACTTTCACCGATGAATTTTGGCGATGAGGCATTGCTGACAGGGTTTGCTATGGAAGGGCTTAATTCGCCCCATTGCCTCTCAGGTGTAAGTGATCCGTCGGAACCGGATGCGTCATGGGAAATGAGCTACGACTACAATGATTTTAATAAGCCTGCCAGGGGAGTATACAGCAATACCGTGACACAGGAAAAAATCAACCTGACTTATTTTTACCAGTAGCTTTCATAACGCATTAAATTGTTCACTTTTGTAGTGTGAGCAGATATCACTCTTACCTCAACACATCCGCAGGTATCATAAGGCGGTACAATGGTGATCAGCCTCTTGCTGCTTTCCTGAAAAGCTTTTTTGCTGCCGATAAAAAATATGGCTCGAAAGACAGGAAGCAGATCAGTCATCTATGTTATTGTTATTACCGTACCGGCAAAATGTTCTACGGAAATACCCTGCCTGGCGATGAGGTAATTCAGTACCATATACTGGCAGGCTTATTTTTATGCAGCCCCCAACCCAATGAAATGCTGCAACAGTTAAAACCCGCCTGGAATGAAAAAGCGCATCTTCCCATAGAAGAGAAGTGTGAGGTATTGTATAAAAGCCTTAACACCACCCATCAACCACTGCAGAACTCTCACCTCTCATCACTCATCTTTCACCTTTCACCTCTCCGCGTCTTCCCCTGGAAATCAGCGCTGAGTGAGGGAATAGATCACGCTCTTTTTTGCCATTCCTTTTTTACGCAGCCCGATCTGTTTATCCGTATCCGGCCCGGTTATAAAGCAGCAGTGCAGCAAAAGTTAGATGCCGGTAAAATACAATACCGGTTCGTGAATGAAAATTGTATTGCTTTTAGCAACACCACAAAGCTGGATGCTGTACTTGAAATCAATAAAGAAGCTGTGATACAGGATTACAGCTCGCAGCAGGTAGCTGCCTTTTTGAAGCCGGTGCAGGGCCATCAGCAGCTTAGCGTGTGGGATTGTTGTGCAGCCAGCGGTGGAAAATCCATACTGGCAAAAGACATACTGAAGAACATTCATTTAACGGTATCGGATATCCGAAAGTCCATACTCATAAACCTCAAAAATCGTTTTGCCTCCGCCGGTATAAAAGAGTACACTGCCCAATTAGCTGATCTTACCAACTCACCTCTCACCTCCCACCTTTCACCTTTCACCATTCACCGCTCCCTTTTTGATCTCATTATCTGCGACGCTCCCTGCTCCGGAAGCGGTACCTGGGCAAGAACGCCGGAACAACTGTACAACTGGGAGGAAGAAAATATAGATCATTATACAGCGCTTCAAAGAAGAATTCTTTCTAATGTAATTCCATCAATTAAATCCGGCGGCCATTTGCTGTATATTACCTGCTCCGTTTTTAAAAAGGAGAATGAAGCAATGGTTGATGAAATAAGAGAAAAATTCAACCTGCAGTTATTAGAGATGGAAATGCTGAAAGGATATGATAAGAAGGCCGATACCTTGTTTGCTGCCTTGTTAACAGTGCCAACATGCTGATTTGAAATTTGGCTGTCAGCTATCAGAGCGATCAGCTTTGAGCGAAGAAGGTGTATTCATTCTGCTGTCAAGTAGGGAATCCCCCTGCAACCTGAGGCCTCCTCTACTTCATCAACCGCACAATACGCTTATTTTTTCCATCGGAATAGCTGAGCCAGTAAACGCCCTGCTGCAAAGAGGTGAGGTTGCTGAATGATATGAATTGAACTATTCCGGTCTGTGCGTCCGTTGTTTTTATCAATAGTTTTTTACCGGCAGCGTCATACAATGAAAAAGAAATTTTACCATTTGCTTTTGGTTTTAGCAACACCGTAAAATCGTTTACGAAAGGCACTGGATAGGCTTTCAGCCAGTCGTTGTTCAGAATACGGTCAGCATTTTGCAATTGCCTTTTCTTCTCCAATATTTCATATGCTATACGCATGTTGGGAATGCCGTATCCAACGCGGTCATCCGGGTTGTTGTATTTGTCTGCGCTTCTTTGTACCGCGTCGAAAATGGTTGCATTGCTGAACTCTGGGAATGCCTGCCACAGGCAGGTTATAAGGCCCGCAAGGTTGGGATTGGCAACCGAAGTGCCACTGGCGCTTGCAGGATTGCCATCAATGCCCGCAATTACGGTTCCCCAGCCCACAGAGGCAACATTGGGTTTTATTCTTCCATCGTAAGAAGGTCCATAGCTTGAAAAACCGGCCACCTGCTTGTTGGCATTTACCGCACCAATGGCCAGCACGTGTTCACCATCGGCCGGGGCTATAATATAGTGCCAGCTATCGGTGCCGGAATTGCCTGCACTATTGGTAACAAATATTCCCTTCTTTGCTGCCATTTCCGCGCCTTTTGTAATAATGGTAGACTCACCATTCATATCGGAATAGCTATGATTTAAGGATGGATTGGTAAAAGTATTGTATCCCAAAGAAGATGTAATAAGATCAACACCCAGGCTGTCGGCCCTTTCGGCGGCGGCTACCCAGTTTTGTTCTTCCACGGGGTATTCAGTGGCAACATCCTCTGTTCTGAATAAATAAAATTTTGCTTTAGGCGCTGTGCCAACCAATAGTCCGGGCCGGTTTGCAGCTATGGTAGAAAAGCAAACCATTCCATGGGTATGCTCTTCCGTTACGCTGGATTTATTGGCTACAAAATCCCAGGTGCCCAATACCTGGTTATTCAGCCTCACGCTGTCGAACGCGGGATTGGTATTGTAATGGTAAAAGCCTGCATCTAATATGGCAATGGTCATGCCTTCCCCCCGGAAACCTTTATTATGTAAGAATTCTCCTTCATGAATATTTACCTGCGCATACATATTACCGTAACTATAATAATCGTTGCCACCCTGTACCATATGGCTTCTTTTTACAGGAGAGATCATTTCGCTGAATTTATCTTCTTTATCCTTTTCCCAGCCCGAAACCCTTGGTGCAATAACTGAAACAGATTTTACAAAGGAAAAGTTGTTTATGTTTTGTAGCGCGGATGGATCGGTAGTCTGTATCAATACCTGGTTCAGCCATTTGGAAACATTAAGTATGCTCATCGTTCCTGCATGGCGTATACTGTCGAGATAGGCAGGGTTAACAGGAAGATCGGAACTGTCAATGGAAATCTGCTGCTTTTCTCTTCTTTTGATGGCTTTGGGCGATAAGTATTGCGAAGGATTTGTAAGTGTATAAGGATTGTTGTTTTTGTTATTTAAAACAATAATATACCTTGAAGATTGTGTATAAGCATTCAATGCGAATGCGAGAAAAAAAATCAATAAGGGCGCTATTGTTTTCATAAAAACAGGAATGATGTGCGTTAGTTGTGTTCAAGCATTTTTAGCCTGATTCCATAACCATCGTAGGAATACCGGCTGGCTACCGTATCGCATTTCATGTACCCGCTCATCGTTTGGGCAAGCGAATCGCAGTTTACATCGTACGGACAGGGTGTATCCGCTTGTCCTTCAACTATTACACGGCAGTTGCCCAGCGTATTGTTTTTTTGGTACAGCCAATGAATAAGATCTTTATAAATAAGACCTATATCTTTTCCATATACCTCCATGCTATAATTTTTTGAGGCAATATTGTTGGGAGATGATAATGGGTCGCCTGTAGATTCATCAATGTGTAAAACTGTTACGGTATTTTCAATAAGGGTATTATCAATACTATACGGCTGATCTACATTGATATAATTGTACTCCCACAGGTTCAGGTAGCTTAAAGCTCCCTCTGCATTAATATAGCTGTTGCCCTGCCAGAAGTAATTTTCTTTTACAGGTGCTTTTAATTTTATGTAACGCAGATTATTTTCAACATATTCTATCGAGTTAGCCAGCGGGGTTACCATAAACGTAGCAATATCTGTCCATGGCTTTGTACCTGCTGAATCCCTGATCATTCTGCGAATACGAAAACTGGGACGATCCATATTATCTGTTATCTCAGCATCTATTATATCCTTTACCTGGTAACTATGAATTTCCTTAGTTGTTTCAAAATTGGTAAATACCGTAGAATCCATTTGGTAAACAATATATTTTCCAACCTGTGTAGGGTAATATGCACTAACCGGCATTACAGAAAACTGGTCTCTTTGTTTTTTGCAAAACTGCAGGCTTAAAAAAATAGGTATCGCCAGGATAAGAAAAAAATATTTTCTGCTTTTGCTCATACACAAAGATTAGAAAAAAGCTTTAATACAGGCAACCCAAACAAGCATAAGGTTGCATATGCCCGTTAAAAATAAAAATCGGAAAGAAGCTTTCCGATTGCTAACGTTTTGACTTTCTTTTTATTGCAAGACAGCTTTCAGCAATCAGCAAGAATGTATCAGCATACCTTTCACGTCTCACTATTCACACATCTCACTTTTCACCTTTGCCCTCTCCCCTCAAAATTACCCCTCCGCCAATTACATCTTCACCTTCGTAAAATACTGCACTTTGACCAGGGGCTATTCCCTTTACATGATCATAAAAACTAACCTGTATACCTTTTTCGTGGTTTTGTAAAACAGAAAGGGCCCCGCTGTCTTTATACCTGATTTTGGTTATCGCTTCCATTCCATCAGTAATACCGTCGTACTTTAGCCAGTTTAGCTTGCCCACCAGCATTTCCTGGCGGTTCAGGTCTTCCTCATCTCCCAACATAATGGTATTGGTTTCGGGTATAATCTGTGTTACATAAGCGGGTTTACCCAAGGCAATATCCAGCCCTTTGCGTTGGCCAATGGTATAAAAAGGGTATCCTTTATGCTGTCCGATGACCTTTCCGGTTGCATCCACGAAATTTCCCCCGTTTACCCTTTCTTCCAGTCCATCCACTTTGCGTTTCAGAAAACCCCGGTAATCATTATCGGGTACAAAGCAAATTTCATAGCTTTCACTTTTCTTAGCCAGTTCGGGATAGCCATAATCCATGGCCATTTGCCTGATCTCTGTTTTGCGGTATTTGCCCAGGGGCAGCATGGTACGGCTTAGCAGATCCTGCTGCAGGCCCCATAATACGTAACTCTGATCTTTGGTTTCATCTGCGCCTTTGCTGATATAGTATCGTCCGTTGGAATGCCGGTGAATATTACCATAATGCCCTGTAGCAATATATTCGCAATCTAATGCGTCGGCTCTTTTTAAAAGCGCTCTCCATTTAATATGGGTATTGCACATTACGCAGGGGTTGGGGGTGCGTCCTGCCAGGTATTCTTCTACAAAATTCTCTATTACAGCATCTCCGAACTCGCTCCGGATATCAAGTATAAAATGAGGAAAGCCATGTTCCACCGCCGCCATACGGGCATCGTTGAAACTGTCTACATTGCAGCAGCCGGTTTCCTTTTTGCTGCTGCCCGCACTGGCGTAATCCCATGTTTTCATGGTAATGCCAACCACTTCATAACCCTCATCGTGGAGCATGAGGGCCGTAACAGTACTGTCTATACCGCCGCTCATTGCCACCAGAACTTTTCCTTTACGGCTCATAATATTTACAAATTAGCCTGCAAAAATACGAAAAAAGCAGCATTTGTGCAGTTGCTGGTTACGGGTTGCAGGTTGCAAGGTGTGCGTGTTGCAGTTTTCAATTTATCGT
>CAMPJQ010000083.1 GCA_946886925.1 uncultured Terrimonas sp. | reverse complement strand
GAACTTAATGTAGATTTTATTTTAAATAAGAATGAGTCTTTTCCGGTGATGGGCAAAGAAGTTTTGGCTGGAGAAATGAATCTTACCCTTGGAAGTTCTTCTGCTATTTTCGCCAGTAACCTCAGCAGCCTCGGCGCCAAAGTGGCTTTCGTGGGTAAACTCGGAAAGGATGCCTTTGGGGAATTGGTATTACAAACGTTAAACAAAAGCGGGGTAGATACAAGTGCCATTGATCAGCGTGCAGACTTAAACACGGGCGCTACTGCGATTCTAAATTTTGGTGAGGATAGGGCTATGATCACGCATCCCGGTGCAATGGAATATTTAACAGCAGCAGATATTAACTGGAAAATCATTAAACAATCGCATCACCTCCATTTCTCTTCATTCTTTATTCAAAAAGCTATCCGGAAAGACATTGCATTGATCTTCAAAAACGCAAAGTCGGAAGGACTCACCACTTCCTTCGATCCCCAGTGGGACCCCGCGGAAAAATGGGAAATTGATCTGGAGCAAATCCTGCCATACGTAGATATATTTTTGCCCAACGAAAAAGAATTATTGCATATAACCCAATGTGCTTCGGTTGAAGCCGCCATTCAAAAAATTGAAAATATCGCTCATACCATAGTGCTTAAGCAGGGAAATAAAGGATCAACTATTTATGCCCGGGAAGAATCCTTCTCTCAACCCGCTTTTTTGAATGATGCTGTTGTAGATGCGATAGGTGCAGGCGATAGTTTTAATGCTGGGTTCATTTACAAATTCATACAAAATAGCCCGCTTAGGGTTTGCCAGGCTTTTGGAAATGTTATTGGAGCGGTATCAACAACCGCGGCTGGTGGTACCAATGCCTTTGCTGATAAACAGCATATTTTAACTATAGCAAAAGACAGGTTTGGTTATGTTGAAAATTAATATGAAAGATAAGCTTAGAGATGCGCAGCAAAGAAAAACTGCTTTGCTGGCGACCAATTTTTATAACTATGAAACATTGCGGGGCGTATTGGAAGCCGCATCACAAACAAAGCAACCCCTGATTTTACAACTTACCAAAAGTTCGATAGATTACATGGGGTTGAATGTTGCAGCAAATATGGCCAGGGCCGCCCTGCAGCAATACCAGGTAGAAGGGTGGTTACACCTCGACCATTCCGACTCGTACGAATTGATACGCGATTGTTTAGATGCAGGTTTTGATTCCGTAATGATTGATGCCAGTGAAAAACCGATGGAAGAAAACATTGCCATTACCAAAAAAGTAGTGGAACTGGCAGCCAAATATAACGCCAATGTGGAAGCCGAACTGGGCTATGTAGCTAAACTCGGACAATCAAAAGAAAAAACAGGATTCACCAACCCCAAAGAAGCGAAATATTTTGTTGAAACCACCGGCGTACATGCACTTGCCGTTGCCATTGGCTCTGCTCACGGATTTTATACAGAGGAACCAAAGCTTGACCTGGAACGATTGCAACAAATACACGATATAACAGATGTTGCGCTGGTATTGCACGGCGGATCGGGTATACCTGCAGGCAGCCTTAGAGAATCGATTAGCAGGGGGATATGTAAAATAAACCTCGCAACAGAGATCAAGAATATTTTTATGACCACACTGAAAGAAAATTTGCTTTCCAGTAAAGAAATTGATCTCAGAAAAGCATTTCCACCCGCCATTCACGCAGTAAGCAGACTGGTTAAAGAAAAATTAATGATCGCAAAAAATTAGTATCATGACAAAAAGGACTTTCTGTCTAAAGTTTATCCCCCTGTTGGTACTGATCCATAGCTGCGCCGGACCTGCCGGCAAGGAGTTGAATACACAGTACTATAGCATTGAAGATTTTTCGGCTGTTGAGAAGTTTGATACCCATGTACATGTGAACACCTATAATCCGGCATTGATTGAATATGCAAAGAAAAACAATTTCCGTTTACTGAGCCTGAATGTGGCGGCGCCCGATTATCCATCGCTTGAGCAGCAACAGGAGTTTACTACTTTCCATCTCAAAAAATATCCCGGCGAATTTGCATATGCAACCAGTTTCGATATTAACCATTTCAACGAAGCGGGCTGGCAGGAAAAAACAATCGCGTATTTAAAAACATCATTCAGCAAAGGAGCCATTGGCGTTAAAGTATGGAAGAATATCGGGATGGAATACAAAGATGAAAACGGAAAATTTGTTATGATCGACAATCCCCGCCTCGATACGATTTTTGATTTCATCGAAAAAAATAACAAAACATTGGTGGGTCATCTTGGAGAACCCAAAAATTGCTGGCTGCCGTTAAGCCAGATGACGGTAAAAAATGACAGGGAGTATTTTGCAGAACACCCGGAATATCATATGTTTTTGCACCCGGAATATCCGTCTTACGAAGACCAGGTCGCTGCAAGAGATCACGTCCTTCAAAAACATCCCGGTCTTCGGTTTGACGGCGCCCACCTCGGCAGCCTCGAATGGAGCGTAGATGAACTGGCAAAGCACCTGGATCAGTTTCCAAACCTGGCGGTAGACATGGCGGAACGTATTTCGCATTTACAATATCAAACCTTAAAAGATCATCAAAAAGTGTACGACTTCTTTGTAAAATACCAGGACAGGATATTATACGCCACGGATATGGTGATTGACGATAGTACCAGCACTGAAAAAGTATTGAATAACGCTCATGATATATGGACAAACCATTGGAAATTTTTTACATCAGACCAAACCATGGCGGCCCCGGAAGTAGACGGAAAATTTAAAGCATTGCATCTTCCTAAAGAAGTGGTGGATAAAATTTACAGGAAGAATGCCGAAAAATGGTTTCCCGGGATACTTCAATAGATTCGTTTATGTTCCGTTTTATCAATATCTGCTTTTACATAACCACGGTTGTTTTTACCGCATTTTTTTCCTGTACGAATAACCAAAATGCCGGCAAACAGCAACCGGAAGAAGGCGAATACTTTATAAAGAAAACAACTGATTTCGAAATTTCCGGCGCCGGTGCGGCAAAAAACTGGGAAACAGTTAGTTGGTTAGTCATTCCCAAACGAAGCACTGCCGGCGACAACTATGAAACCAAAGTAAAACTGCTGTACTCCGCTAACGGGATATATTTCTTGTATTCCTGCAACGACAGGAAGCTGACCAATACCATGCAAATGGATTTTCTTGATTTGTGGAATGAAGATGTAATTGAAATTTTTTTACAGCCAGATGAAAGCAACCCTGCTTATTTCGAATACGAGCTTTCGCCGCTGGATTTTGAATTACCCATCATCATATTTAATGAACAGGGAAAGTTGAACAGCTGGATACCTTTTCACTACGAAGATGAACGTAAAACACGTCACTCCACAAGTATTGCCGGCGGTGAAAAAAAGCCTGGTGGATTGGCTAAAAACTGGATGGCGGAAGTATTCATTCCTTTTGCGTTAATGAAACCTGTATTAAAAACTTTACCTGCATCAGGTACCAGGTGGAAAGGCAACCTGTATCGTATCGACTACGATGAGGGAGAAGCGCTTTGGTCGTGGAAGCCCAATAGTGGTAACTTTCACGAATACGATAAATTTGGAAGCTTTCGATTCGAATAACAAAAACCGTTCTTTATGCAACAGGAAAGGAACAATACATCAGGAATTCCGACCGCCCGTCGTAATTTCCTGAAAGATTCAGCAACCTTAATTGGCGGAGCATTATTGGGTTCAGCCTTGCCGTTTGATACAAACGCATGGACATTAAACACTGATCCGATCAAAATAGCGTTGATTGGCTGTGGCAGCCGCGGCGCAGGTGCTGTCGTTAACGCGTTAAGCAGTAAAGCCAATGTGATATTGGTTGCCATGGCCGATGTATTCAGAGATAAGCTGGATGCCGCTTATGACAACCTTTTAGAAATTGAAACCATAAAAGATGCTGTAAAGGTTCCGGAGCAAAATAAATTCGTAGGCTTTGATGCGTATGAAAAAGCAATAGCCCTCGCCGATGTGGTATTGCTCGTAACGCCGGCCGCATTTCGTCCGTTACATTTTGAAGCCGCTATAAAAGCTAACAGGCACGTGTTCATGGAGAAGCCACTCGCCTCCGACGCGCCAGGCATCCGTAAAATATTGGCCACAGGCGAACTGGCTACCAAAAAGAATTTAAAAGTAGTGGTGGGCTTGCAAAACCGTTATGATCCGGGATACATAGAAATGGTAAAAAAATTGCAGGAAGGCACCATAGGAAAAATCATTTCTTGTACCGACTACTATCTTATAGGCCCAATTAAGCAGGTTTTACGAAAGCCAGGACAAAGCGAGCTGGAATACCAGATGCGGAACTGGCGGTATTTTAACTGGCTCTGGGCCGGCTCTCCCGCAGGTTTACAAATTCACAATACGGATATTGTAAACTGGGTAAAAAATAGTTACCCGGTTCGTGCTCAGGGGTTGGGCGGCAGATCTTCTTTAACCGGCCCGGCGAAGGGAGATATTTTTGATCATTTTTTTATTGAGTACGAATATGCCGATGGCACAAAATTGAATAGTCAAATACGTCATATTGCCGGAACCTGGAACAAAGGAGGCGCCTGTTTCTATGGTGCCAAAGGAACAGCGAGTTTGCAAGATGGCATAAAGGATAACAATGGTAAACTTATCTGGCAAAATACGTATACCGATGCAGAAAGCGCCTACCAGATTGAACACGATCTTTTGTTTAAAGCCATCAGAAATAACACACCACTAAACGATACGGAATGGGCCGCAAAAAGTACCATGACCACCCTGTTGGGAAGGATGGCCGTTCACTCCGGGAAGATGCTTGAATGGGATGAAGCGATAAATTCTTCATTCGCCCTGGCACCCGAAAAATTCACATGGGACACGGAAGCGCCGGTGTTGCCGGACAAAGATGGCAACTACCCGGTGGCTGTTCCAGGCATATCAAAAGCCTTATAGTTCGTGAGTGACTATCGTATAGCCATATTTGTTGTTATTCTTCTTTTTATTTCTGATACGGGAAATTCCCCCGTATGGCCCGGGTTCTGCTTACAACAATTTATAAATGGGCGGTATTAGTATTCCTCTGTTGTCGCAAAGTCATTATTCCGGTTCATCCATTTGCCACCGGTAAAATCAGGAAAATCTACTGTTTGATTTCCTAACCCTATTGAAGTTTCGCTGAGTGGTGTAATGGCGCTCCAGCTTGCAGCATCGTACACATCCATAGGGGGCGGTTTTTTCCTTTTTATGGCTTCCAAAAAGCCGTGCAGCACAAAAAAATCGATACCATCGTGGCCGGTAAGGTATGCCTGCCGGCTCCACTTTTTCCATAATGGGTGATCATATTTATCTAACCATGCTTTTGCATCATCCCAATGTTCATGATCATATTTTGAATGCCCTTCAATAAAGATTCCATTGTGAAGGTTCATCCAGATGCCGTTGGTACCCTGTACACGGAATCCTAATGAGTAAGGCCGGGGCAAATTGGTGTCGTGCTGTAAGAAAACGGTTTCGCCGTTAGCACACCTCAGTTGCGTGGTTACAATATCGCCCAGTGTAAAACGCACTTTTGCATTTGGATGATCTGCTCCTCCCTTTTTAACGATATAATTATGCAAGCCCCTGGTTTTTGTAGCAAAGGAAGAAAGCGATTCAAAGCGGTTGCCGCGATTGATGTCAATCATCATGGCGATGGGTCCTACGCCATGCGTGGGATACAAATCACCATTGCGTTTTACGGAATGGTTGGTTCGCCACCTTGCCTCCGAAAATCCTTTCTCGCCAAATTCAACGCCACTATTATAAGGTGTTATCCCGTCATTGAATTTTACGCCGCGCAAATCGTGCTGGTAGCCGCCCTGCAAATGAATAATTTCTCCGAATATACCTTGTCGCACCATATTCATTATGGCGAGTGTATCGCGCCTGTAACAGGCGTTTTCAAGCATCATTACATGCGCATTGTTGCGTTCAGCACTCCGCACCACTTCCCAATGATCTTCGAGTGTAATGCCCAGCACCACTTCTGTTGCAATATATTTTAATCCCGAAGACAGGGAATCTATGATCATTGGCTTATGCCATTCCCATGGGGTGGCGATAATAATGGCGTCGATACCTTTTGCATCCAACAGTTCCCGATAGGCATAATCGTCCCCGGTATATACTTTTGGTATTGGCTTTCCGGCTTTGCCAACCAACTCCTTACTGGCTTGCAGCATACGGGCATCCACATCGCAAATCGCTACCACATCTGCATCATTTCTTTTGAGTACCGTAGCCAGGTGCGCCTGCCCCCTTAACCCTGTTCCGATAAAGCCCAGTTTTACCCTTTCTTCCTTATTTTTTGCAAAAGCATAAAAGGGATCTGCCAACCCCAAACCAGCCGCAGTAATTGAAACAGATTTTACAAAATTTCTTCTTGATACAGACATTTAGTTCGCTTTAAAGTTTTGAGGAGGGTACATTATTTTTTTCCGGAATCACGCAAAAATCGCTGATGAAAAAAAACTTTGTAAGCTTCGAGTTGTTGCAGATACCCTTCCAGGTTGAGCAGTTGCTCATCGTATATTAAATAGTTCATCCCTGGAACGCGATTGGCGAAGTGCCTCGTACGGTCCTGCTCAAAAAAGTATTTTTTTTCGGGGGTAGACATCCCCTTGGGCAACCTTGTTTTTTCCCATAGCGATACGAGCTGTGTATATATTTTCTCCCTTCTTGCCAATTGGGCTTTAACAATATTCTCTGCATCTGTAAGATGATGGTAGGAGGTATCAAAGTTAACAAAACGCTGTTCATGTGCTGCTTTAATAGCCTGCTCCAGGTGAGACAGATCGAGATAGGTTAGCGCGGTATGCTTTATCATGCCGGCAATACTCATAAATACTTCCACATCGTAAGCATTGCTAACGCCAAGCGCCAGGTTTTGTTTACAAATGTTTATCGCCCTGTTCATCTTCTCCAAAAAAACATTACTGCTCTCTATCCTGTCGGCATATCGTTTGTTCCAGAAAGGATCGTATTCTATAGCATCGCCTCTGGGTAAATCGGGCAAATGTGTTTTACCGATATCGCCCCAGTGCCAAACTCTTCGTTCGAAGCTCTCCATATAAAAATAAGCGCCTTCGTTCAGCAAGCGGTAAAGCGAATCCATTTTAACCGTTTTATTACCGTATCTGTTCTTAAAAAAAGTACTGGTAAATTCCGGCAGGGAAGGAGCCGCAGCATTCCACGAAAAAGCGGCTGTAGTGGCGAACGTGAGCATCCAGGCCTGCATCGGGAGTCCGGCATCATCCCATGAGGTGCGAATCACCCCGTCAAAAACGCCCTTTCCCAAATTCTGTTTCAGAAAATCATAAGAATTTTCGAGGCATCCGCTAAGCGTGTCGTTCTTTTCTTTTACAAAAAAGTAAGGAAGAAATAATTGTTCGATGCCGGGATTGGGATCATATGCATATACGGGATAACCCAATGCCTTAGCCTCTTTAGCATATTTCAGATCGGGGGTTTCATAGCTGTACGACTCCGTCATAATAACCCCTTTTTGCGGCGTTACTGGCTTTTCCTGCTTCATACCGTTGTGGTATACCTGTAAACGGCCTTTTGTCCAGCCCATAGGCGATTCCCACACCATCACCTGGCGGCCGGAAGGCTGCACTAATCTCGCCGATTTCCCCACGAACAAATGGAATAAGCCGCTCTTTCCTATTTCGGTCTCTTTCTTTTTACAATTTGCGCATAGCCCCAGTTCATAGGTTTCGTCTGTTCCAATATGAAGGTATTCCGAACCCGGGGTAGCCGTTATAGCGTCCTGCCATAAATCATTCAGCAATGCATAGGTGCCATCTTTCAACGGACAAAACTCAAAATTAGAAGCGGGTATCTCCCTTAAATGTGCAAACTGGGGCCATTTCAAAATAAAACTTACATGACCCAGCCCCTGTACAAGTGGTACAATCTGCACATGATATTTTTGGGCATAGCGAGTGAGTTCCTGCATTTCCTTCATGGTAAATGCACCCGGCGCCCCTATCTCGGGGTGGCTTGGATATTCGAATTTATCTTCCCACTCCCAGATGAGCATATTCATTTTGTACCTGGCGATATCCCGGATAAAGCTTTCAACAAACGCCCTTGTATCCTGGTGGTGTTTTGTATCGTAATGCGCGGCCCTTTGTTTGGTATCCGGCCAATCCCGCAACTGCATACCTTTTACAAATACTTTCGCTCCCTGTTGCTGCACAAGCTGCACAATGGTTTGCACAGCATAAAACAACCCGGCATCAGTGGAAGCTCTTGCGATCAATCCGTTTTGATTTGCAGATAATGCATATCCTTCCACACCCAATTTTTTGTCGGCCCTTTTGCGGGTTAACTGAATAGAATTTTTAGAAGCGCTTTTGCTGATCGTCGCTGTTAAATCAAACTGAACCTTTAAAAACCCGGCAAGTTCGGCAGCAGCAAATTGATCACTTTTGGAGGCATTCTTATCGAGTACAATATTGACATGCTTATTAATCACAAAATCGGTTTCCTGCAATTTTACCTCCCTGGGATAAGGAATAATGGATATACCCTGCCTTGTTAAATCCGTTTCCTGCGCCGGCAGCAGTTGGGGTTTTGCCGCCAGTGCAAGAAAAACTGTAGGAAGAAGGACGCCATACCGGCAGGTATTGACGAAACCGTAAAGTGTCATGACAATAATTTTAAGCTTAGTAAATATAACGT
>CAMPJQ010000082.1 GCA_946886925.1 uncultured Terrimonas sp. | reverse complement strand
CGAAAATTGTGCCGATGGTATAAAAGAATATATAAAGTTTTATTAAAACGGTTACGGGTAAGCGTTATGTTGTTTACATGCGCCAGGTGAAACCGATACAAATAAGGGATGTTTCGAAATTTTTTTCCGCTCTTATTTCTTCTCCGGTGCGCTGATCACTTCAAGATAGCGACCCATCCAGTAGGGAAGCAGCCATATGTCGCCGGCGCTGTACTCGCTGTTGCCGTTGCGCCCGCCATTCAAATCGAACCTGTTGGCATTGTGCCTGCTGATATCCAGTTCATCGGGTGGCAATACTTCTTTGGTTGTTTGCCCTCGAAAATTGGGTTCTACCAGTTCTATATCTTTTCTCTCACTATTTCGCACCGTCCAGCCAATCATATCCAGCGGATATTCCTGTAAATACCATACGGCCTCTTTCAGATCAAATTCTCTTGCACCGGTAAGCGCGGTAAAAATATTCCAGGCGCCTTCTTTCTCAGGTCTTTCTATCTCCCAGTGATCAATAATGGCTTCTTTAAATTTTTCTTTGAGTGTATCGTTGAAAGCATAGCGGTATAAACCCCAATATCCCAGGAAATACATTTCATCGTCTGAATGATTCCATTCGTGCGATAGCATTTTACTCCAGTCGTCTGCATCTGCCGGAGCGGGGCCAACCTCTTTCATGGGGCGCATCAGGTTTTCGAGGTAACCGTGTTTGTTCATCAGCTCAAAGGCCTTTTCCTTGTAGATCTCTTTTTTGGTAAAATGATATGCCGTTTGGAGCATGGCAATAATATTGGAAGAGTTGATTTTTCTGTCGCCTACATTTTTGGGCCTTGCATTTACATATTCCGGGTTCCATTTCCCCCAAAGGGTAGGTTTGCCATCCCAGTCTACTAAATAAAAATCATTATCAACAACATGCTGCATCAGTGAATCTATCAATGCAACAGCTTTGCTTTTTATGGCTTCATCATCTACCAGTTCTGCCAGTACGGCAAATACAAAAATATGCCCGATAGCCTCGTCGCTGCTGGTGGTTGATTTCCAATCCCATTCCGGATTGGGTGCGGGGATCCATTTTTCAGGGTCGTGGAGCTTGTATCCTCTCCTTTCATATGACCGTGCCGGGAAGCCCTTTACAGGATTAACAGAATAAAGGCGTTCCATGGCATCAAGCGATTCGCGGCAATTTTGTAAAGCTTCCGGCGATTTGGTAACCGCATAGCGGAAAGCTTCTGCACCGAGATACATGGAGGTCCATAAACCGTCATTATCCGAATCTTCCATATGGCCTGTTCCCAGGTCACCGTCTTTCATACCGGCGAGCGTGGCATTAAACCCGTTGCGGATATGCCTTTGTCTTACCTGTTTATCAAAAAAGGCGGCTTTTTCTTCCAGGGTCATTGATGTAAAACATATCTTCGCCAGCCCTGCATCTGTCAAAATAAGTACATTATTCTTCCCGCCTTTAACGATTTGCTTTACATCATCGGAGGGCAGCCATCGTTTGGAAGCATAGTAGTTGAACTTTCCATCTTCTTTAAGCATAAAAGCGCCTCTTTGTGAACCGAACCAGAGTTTGCCTTCTATTTCGGTAACAGCAGTAAGTGCCGTCCAGGGCAACTTCCTGTTTATTTCTCCCTTTTGCTTTCCGGTAAATGCGTCAATAACGATATAACCATTATGGGTACCTGCTACAATATCTTTCCCCCCATTGGCTATGGTAAAGCAGGTAAGACTGTCTGCTTTAAACAGCGTTGTATAATTTTTGTCTGCAGTTGAAAAAGAAAATATTTGTTGAGGGGTAAGCACTAGAAAAGAATGCTTTAGGCTGTCATATACAATATCAAGCACCTGCCCGCCGCTTTTGTTTTTCCAAAGCACCTGTGAATCCTTAAGGTATTGTAATGAACTTCCGTCAGAGATCAAAAAGGCGAAATCATCACCTCCGGCAAATACAGTGGCATTGGGTAAGTCATGTTTGGAATATAAATCCCCCGCCCATGCATTGCTGAGCACGGCTTTGTCATCGAGGTATACAAATTGATGCTGGTATAAACCGCTGCCAGCAATCTTTTTATCTTTCATGGGCCGGTAAGTGTCATCAGGTACAAGTGTTCCGGGATAAAGCATGGCTCCTGAAAAGGGATGAAGTAAACCTTTGGAAGAAAGGATTTGGATAACTCCATTGCGGTCGGCATACACTTTATGCAATATGGCGCCGCTGTCTGTTATATTATATTTAATGCTATAATCCTGCTGATAAGGCAGATCGGTATATGCAGTTTGTGTATCGGGATTCTTCTTTTCCGAGCATGAAAGAATGGAAGTGAAGAGGGTCAGTGTAAATAACAATTGCTTTCTCATTGAACTATGCGTAAATATTAAAAATGTTATGCATGAAATTTTGACCTGAAGGATTATTTTCAGACTGACAAAGTGTTTTTGAAAAACGGGTTCCAGGAATACGGGGATAGGAGACAGGGCGCTGCTTTTGATACTCATTTATATTGTAAAGCATAGACGGGCGCTCTAAAAAAAACAATTTTAACTTACCTTTCAACCTCATATATTATTTAAAACATCTCCTGATGAAAAAATTATTTTTCTTATGGATCCTCTGTGCTGTAATGAACGGAATGTATGCGCAACAAACATTTCCCGTAAACGGTGTTGCCGATGAGCGGAGCGGAACCTATATTTTTATCCATGCTACTATAGTAAAAGATGCACAAACCACTTTGCAAAATGCATCATTGCTCATACAAAAAGGGAAGATCATTGCTGTGGGAAATGACATTGCTGTTCCCAAAGATGCCGTTGTGGTGGATTGTAAGGGAAAATATATTATTCCTTCATTTATTGACCTGTACAGCGATTATGGTATACCTGTGCCCCGGCGCAGTTCGGGCGGGTTTAATTACAGCGCTCCTACCCGGTTAACTTCCGATACAAAAGGCGCTTATGGCTGGAACCAGGCCATTAAGGCGGATGCAGACGCCGCTGCATTGTTTGAGGTAGACAGTGATAAGGCAAAAGGTTTTCGTGATATTGGTTTTGGTGTGGTGCTAACGCATCGCAAGGATGGTATTGCGCGTGGCACGGGAACATTGGTTACCCTGGCAGAAAAAAAAGAGAACCTCGTTATTGTAAAAGAAAAAGCATCGGCGCATTATTCTTTCAGCAAAGGAACGTCTACCCAAAGCTATCCCACCAGCCTCATGGGCGCAATTGCTTTATTGCGCCAAAGCTACCTTGATGCAGCCTGGTATACGAGCAATCCAACAGCCGAAGGTGTAAACCTCAGCCTGCAGGCATGGAACAATAATCAGCAACTGCCCCAGGTTTTTGATGCCGGTGATAAATGGGCCGATATACGGGCAGACAGAATAGGAGATGAGTATGGCGTACAGTATATTATTAAGGGAGGCGGCAATGAATACCAGCGCATAAAAGAAATAGCGGCTACCAAAGCTGTATATATTTTACCTGTCAATTATCCAGAGGCAATGGATGTGGAAGATCCCGATAATGCCCGTCTTGTGTCGTTAAACGATTTAAAGCATTGGGAGATGGCGCCTGTAAATGCCGCTGCTTTTGAAAAGGCGGGAATTGATTTTTGCCTCACACCCGCCGATTTAAACGATCCCAAACAATTTTTACCCAATATCCGCAAAGCCATTGATAACGGGCTAAGTGAGCAGAAAGCATTAGAAGCTTTAACCAAAACACCGGCGTCCCTGTTGGGTGTATACGATAAAGTGGGTAGCCTTGAAGCGGGCAAGCTGGCGAACTTTCTGATTGCTTCGGGACCTGTCTTTAAAGAGAAGACAATCGTTTATCAAAATTGGGTGCAGGGTGAAAAATATACGGTACAGGATGCGGAGTGGAATGATATAAGGGGAATATATACCCTTGTATTGCATTCAGTAAAGGGGGATATTAATTATACGATTGACGTTAAAAGCGAACGTGCTGCCAATGTCATCAATACCGATACGCTCCCTGTTAAATTCAGTTTTAACGGCAAGCTGGTAAGCCTGAGCTTTAAACCCGATAAAAAATCAAAATCGGCTATACGGCTGAGCGGCGTGGTAAACAACGATAATTCATGGAAAGGCAATGGTGCCGATGCGGACGGCAACAGCCTGTTATGGACTGCCTTTTTTTCCAAAGAAACAACTCTAAAAAAAGATTCGGCTGAGGTTCAACGGGACTTGCCGATGGCAAAAATTACTTATCCTTTTGGCAGTTATGGCTGGGATGAATTACCCAAACAGAAAACGCTGATTTTTAAAAATGCTACGGTATGGACCGGCGAAGAGGAGGGGAATTTGGCCAATACGGATGTGCTTGTTAAGAATGGTAAGATCGCCCAAATAGGTAAAAATATTTCCAATGTGCCCGGTGCCAGAATCATTGATGGAACAGGCAAATACCTTACGGCAGGTATTATTGACGAACATTCGCACATTGCTACTGTTTCTATTAATGAAGGCGCACAGTCTGTTACTTCGGAGGTGCGGATAGGCGATAATTTAAATCCCGACGACATCAACATATACAGGCAACTTGCCGGCGGAGTTACGTCTTCACACATACTGCATGGCTCCGCTAATACCATTGGCGGTCAAACGCAACTGATAAAACTGCGTTGGGGTGCAGATGATGAAGGATTAAAATTTAAGAACGCGGATCCGTTTATAAAATTCGCATTGGGCGAAAATGTAAAGCGTACTACATCACCTGCCAACAATCGTTTCCCCGATACAAGAATGGGTGTTGAGCAGGTACTAACCGATGCTTTTCAAAGGGCTGTTGATTATGAAAGTGCATTGAAAAAGGCTTCTGCCGCTACAGGAAAAAGGAAACAGGCGGCAAATCCTTTTGCTACGGTTAGAAGAGATCTTGAACTGGATGCGCTGGTGGAGATCATGCATAAAAAAAGGTTTATCACCTGCCACTCTTATGTACAAAGTGAAATAACCTATACCATGCGGGTAGCAGAAAAATTCGGTTTCCGCATCAATACTTTCACACATATATTAGAAGGATATAAAGTAGCGGATAAAATGAAAGCGCATGGCGCCAACGTATCCACTTTTGCAGACTGGTTTGGTTATAAAATGGAAGTGGCTGACGCCATTGCTTATAATGCGGCTATTATGCAAAAAATGGGATTGAACGTTTGCATCAATTCGGATGATGCCGAAATGGCCAGGCGCCTGAACCAGGAGGCCGCTAAAACAATAAAATACGGTGGCGTAACGGAAGAAGAAGCATGGAAGATGGTTACCATCAATCCTGCCAAAGCCCTGCATATTAACGACAGAACGGGAAGCATTAAAACTGGTAAGGATGCCGACCTGGTATTATGGAGCGATAGCCCCCTGAGTATTTATGCCAAACCCGAAAAAACAATTGTGGATGGCATTGTGTATTTTGACCTGGAACATGACCTGCAATTGCGGAGTATTATTACTGCAGAACGAAACCGCATTATTCAAAAAATGACCGCCGAAAAAAAATCCGGAACACCCGTGGCAACCTTTAAGCCAAGCGCTTATATAACGTTGAACTGCAGGGATGATCATGGTAATGACGATGAGCGAAATAATATGCAATAGCAATCACGTCTTTCATTGCTCCATTTTAAAAAAAAAGTATGACAAAAGTATATTTCCTGTTAGCTGTACTTTCTTCCGCGTTGTGTGCACAGGCGCAGGACGATGTGTATCCCGCAAAAGAATACAAAGGACTATTGTTTATTACCAATGGTACGGTACATGTGGGCAACGGGCAGGTAACAGACAATGCTACAATAGAAATAAATAATGGAAAGATCATTAGGGTGGGAACAGAAATTGCAATACCGCAGGGCGGTGTAAAAGTAATTGATGCCAAAGGCAAACAGGTGTACCCGGGGCTCATCCTTCCCCAATCTGACCTGGGGCTAAAAGAAATTTCCGGTAGCGTGCGTGGCTCCAATGATTACCGTGAACTCGGCGATCTTAACCCGAATATCAGGTCTGTTGTAGCTTATAATGCGGCCTCTTCCATGATCAATGTATTGAAAGCAAATGGTATATTATTGGCCAGCACTGTGCCACAGGGCGGAACGATCAGCGGTTCTTCGTCGGTAGTGCAACTCGATGCATGGAACTGGGAAGATGCTGCATATGCAACCGATAATGGTATGCATATTAATCTTCCGACCTTTGCTGCGCCCCGCCGTTCCGGTGCTGCTCCTCAAACACCTGCTAAACCGGAGGATATAGCAAAGAAAACGCTTGGAAAAATTGAGGAGATAAAAACTTTTTTCAGGGAAGCCCGGGCCTACCTGCAGGAAGCTACCCACACCGTCACCAACCTGAAGCTGGAAGCGGTAAAAGGTCTTTTCGATAAAACACAAAAACTGTTTGTGCATGCCCGCCAGGTAAAACAAATGCTGGTAGCCATTGATTTTGTAAAAGAATTTGGATTTGAAGTAGTTATAGTGGGCGGCGAGGAAAGCTGGCAAATTGCTCCGCTGCTGAAAGAAAACAATATAGCCGTTATACTAAATGCTGAACATAATTTACCATCAACAGAAGATGAAGATTTTGATCAGCCTTTTAAAACACCGGCTGCATTGCAAAGCGCAGGGGTATTGTTTGCTCTGAATGACGATGCCAGCAATGCCCGTTATCGTAACCTGGCTTTTAATGCCGGTACTGCCGCAGCATATGGATTGACCAGGGAAGAAGCATTGAGCGCCATTACTTTAAATGCAGCTAAAATTTTGGGTATTGCCGGCAAAACAGGTTCCATTGAAGCAGGAAAAGACGCCAATATTGTAATAAGTGAAGGAGACATTCTTGATATGCGTACCAGCATTATCATACATGCATTTATACAGGGGCGTGAAGTAAATCTTGCCAGCAAACAAACGCAGTTATACGAAAGGTATATGGAAAAGTATGGTTTTAAATAACGGAGTGGGAATGCCGCTGCGATACTGTTAAGTACTTTATAAAGATCAGCGTATTCAAAATTTTTTGGGCGGCTTTTTGTATATTGCCATTGCACAGATAACCGTACATCATGTATTTTCAACCCCAATGCGCAAAGTAAGGACCATATTCATTTATCTTTTTGTGTTGCTGATTGTTTTGCTTCTGGCCATTTTTTTCAGCGACCGGGTTATTACAAATGCGGCCAAAGGCAAGTTGTATTCCAGCATAGAAGCTATACCATATAATAAAACGGGTTTATTGCCCGGCACTTCCAAATACCTTGTGGCAGGCTATCTTAATCCTTATTATACCTACCGCATGGATGCAGCCGTTAGTTTGTTGAAAGCAGGCAAAATCAAATACATTATTATCAGCGGCGATAACAGCAGCATATACTATAATGAACCGGCATTGATGCGGGCAGATTTATTAAAAGCAGGTATTGATTCATCCTGTATTTATTCCGATTATGCAGGTTTCAGAACTTTTGATTCGATGGTTCGCCTCAAAGCCATTTTCAGTCAGGATTCCGTAACGGTTATATCCCAGCCTTTTCAAAATGAAAGAGCCATTTACATCGCCTCCAGGGAAGGCATTGCGGCCATTGGCTTTAATGCCAAAGATGTGGGAACACGTGCCGGTTTAAAAGTGCAGGTACGCGAAAAACTGGCCAGGGTAAAAGTATTTATTGATTATTTGTTTGGAGCAGAACCCAAATTTCTTGGCGAAAAGGTGAACATTCCCTGAAACCGCAGGCATATATATTTTCACAGCGGCATTGTATTACGAAGCTGTGTAATCATTCCTGCACTGCAGGTCGCACCCCATCCAATCACGTTCTTTTGCCATGCATGTTGTTTCTGAATTGCGCAGGAGAAATACCTGTTTTTTCTTTAAATAATTTTGAAAAATAGTAGGCGGAATTAAAATTTAAATTGAACGCTATTTCTTTTATTGATGTTGAATAATCTGTCAGCAATATTTTCGCCTTTTCTATCTTCAGTTGTAGTAAATACTGGTGAGGTGCAATACCTGTGTACATTTTAAAAGCTTTGCGAAACCATGCATAACTTACATTTAGTTCTTCCGCAACATTTTCTATTGCCATTTCATGATCTATATTGGTGCGAAAAATAACCCTGGCCTTATTGATGATGGATTCCGTAATGTCTTCAGGCTCAAATTCACCCTGTTTTGTAAGCGAATGAATTTCTCCCAGCAAGTGTACTATTATGCCAGATACCAATGGCTGGTAACCTGTTTTTTCCATTTTTGTTTTTTCAATGATCGCTTCCAGCAGGTCAATAATCACTTCATTGATCCCAACTTGTAAAATGGCCTTTTGGGTGGAGAAAAATTGCTGCCGCACAAGATTTTCCATGATCGCTCCTTTATAACCCACCCAATATTCATCCCAACCTGTTTCCTGGCTCGGTTTAAACCGGTGCCATTCGCCGGGAAACAATAGCAAAATGGTTCCTTCATTTATGATCTGCTGCTTGCAGCCCGCTGATTCAAATAGCCCCTCACCTTTTGCAATATAAATGACCTGGTATTCATCGAGTATGCGGCCTTTGCTCCAGTTAAAATAATGATGTGCGGGATGTTGTGGAGAGGGATACATTTCACCACTGCAAATTCTGTTGCATCCCGTATTCAAAACATGCAGTCCCCAGCTTTCATCTTCAGAACTGGTAGGCAGGTATTTATAATAATTGATCATCAACAAAAAATATCAGGATATGTATCTGAAATATCAATTTG
>CAMPJQ010000081.1 GCA_946886925.1 uncultured Terrimonas sp. | reverse complement strand
TTACAGGTTGTGATCTGTTTACTTTTAAAAATGGCAAAATCGCCATTAAGAATTCTTACAGGAAAAATCGTTTGATGGCGCAATGAAGTGATGTAATCAAATAATTTTGAAATCCCACCAGGTTCACTTGTTTTACGAATAGTATAAATTCAAGTCCCTTTTTTGATTGTGGCTAAGTCTGTCCATTTCCGCACTTACCACCAAACCAGTTGTCTTCTGCTTTCTTTAGCAATGTGTTTGGGAACCTGTACTCGCGGGTTGTACCTTTGCTATTATTCTTCAGCTCACATTTTACTTTTATCATGAAACATCTTATCAGCCTGCTGTTATCGGTATTCTGCTTTTATGCTGTACTGCCGGCACAGGTGGCGCTGGTTAAAGACGGTAAGCCTTCGGGCAGGATTGTACTTACATCCGACGATAGCGTAGATGCGGGGGGAGCACGCCTGCTGCAGGATTTTGTGGAAAGAATTACCAAAGTAAAACTGTTGATTCAAAAAACAAACCAAATTAAAGAGAATGATATTGTTATAGGCAATGACGGATTCAATAAAAATGTACAGAGAAACAATCTCCCTGAAGATGGATTTCGCGTTGTACACAACAATCATGTATTACAGGTGATTACAGGCGGCGGAAAAGGGTCTATATATGCTATAGTGAGTTTGCTTGAACGCTACTGCGGGGTTTCCTACTGGGGAGAAAACGAATACAGCTTAACCCCGGCTTCCACATTGCAGATACCTGCAGTTGACTTTTCGGAAATACCTTCCTTCCGGTACCGGCAAAGCCAGCATTACGCCATGGCAACGGATTCAATTTACGGAAACTGGATGCGTTTGAAAACACCACGGGAGATATTTGCTGGCAACCTGTGGGTACACACTTTCGATTTCTTACTGCCATCGGCAGTATATGGCGAAGCACACCCTGAATACTATTCTTATTTCAACGGCAGCCGCCATCCCGGCAAAGCCAGCCAGTGGTGCTTGTCCAACCCCGAGGTACTGGAAATTGTAACGCAAAGACTGGATTCGGTGTTTAAAGCCAATCCCGGTAAACACATGATTTCCGTAAGCCAAAACGACGGAAACTATACTTTTTGCCAATGTGATCAATGCAAAGTGGTTGACGATTATGAAGGCGCTCATTCGGGCAGCCTTATACATTTTATGAACAAGCTCGCTGAACGTTTTCCCGATAAAGAAATTTCAACACTGGCTTATGTATATTCCATGAAACCCCCACGTCATGTAAAGCCGGCCAAAAATGTAAATGTAATGTTGTGCAGTATTGATTGCGACAGGGAAGTTCCTTTAAAAGAAAATGCTTCGGGCCGGGAATTTGCAGCAGCGCTGGAAGGCTGGAGCGCTATAACAGAAAACATATTTGTGTGGGACTATGGCATCAACTTCGACAATTACCTTACACCATTTCCCAACTTCCATATACTGGGAGAAAATATGCGGCTGTTCCGTAAGAATAATGTATCCATGCATTTTTCCCAGATAGCCGGCAGCCGTGGTGGTGATTTTGCTGAATTAAGAACCTGGCTGGTGTCGAAGCTGATGTGGAATGTGAACCAGGACGAAGATTCGCTTATACAAACATTCCTCCGCGGATACTATGGCGCTGCGGCCCCTTATTTATACCAGTATATAAAGTTGATGGAAGGAGCTTTGCTGGGTAGCGGCAAACGGTTATGGATATACGACTCGCCGGTATCGCATAAAGAAGGCATGCTAAAGCCATCTCTCATGCGCAGGTACAACAACTTGTTTGATCGTGCGGAAAATGCCGTTGCAAAAGATCCCGTTTTATTGAAAAGAGTATGGCGCACCCGTTTGCCGCTGCAGTATTCAGAGCTGGACATTGCCCGTACCGAAAAAGATATGAACGTGGATGATATCAGCCGCAAGCTGGACCTGTTTGAAGAAAGGGTGAAATTGTTTTCTGTTCCCACGCTCAACGAAAGGAAAAATAGTCCGCTTGATTATTGTGCGTTGTACCGGATAAGGTATATGCCATCGGCCAAAAAAAAGATACCGGTTGCAGGCCTCAATTTTTCAATACCGCCCAGTGAAAAATATGCTGCCATGGGCGCTGCGCTTACGGATGGGTTGTATGGAGGTATGACATTTGCCGAAGGATGGGTTGGCTGGCTGGGTGCAGATGCTTCATTAACGCTTGACCTGGGCAGTGAAAAGGAATTTACCAGCATCCATACCGATTTCCTGCACCAGTTGGGAGCATGGATACTAGCACCATCTAATGTTACTTATTCCATTTCAGCCAACGGTACAGACTACACGATGCTTCAATCCGTTGATCATCCCGAAGACAGAAATCCCCAGGTAAAATTTATTGATCTCAGTTACACCGGCAATAGGCCGGTAAAAGCCCGCTATATAAAAATAGATGTAACGGCTATAAAAACCTGTCCCCACTGGCATTATGGGGTAGGACATCCCTGCTGGTTCTTTGTAGATGAAATATGGGTTGAATAAAAAGAACCTGGCATGTTATTGAAAAAGCGGCACTCAAAGAATGCTGCTTTCAAAACCAATGCTACAATGTTGCGGTGATGCCGTACTGCGTAGTAAGCAAGATTTTAAAAACAAAGTTCTTCTCTCATCTCTCCTTTCACCGCTCACTTCTCTTCGGTCACCCGCATAACCCTAATACGATAAACTTCCCTTTTCCTGTTTGGCCGCACTTTCTTCTCCGCCTATATTAAACAGGAGACCGATCCGTACAGTATTCGACAAAGGATTCCTGTTCACTCCATTGCCTGAGGCCAGCAGGTAAGAGAAATTGAGACCGATGATATTATAATTGATTCCAGCTCCCACAGTAAAATAACTTCTGTTGCCCATACTGCGGCTCTCGGTGTAATAGCCCGCACGAAACGCAAACTGCTCGTTGTAAAAGTACTCTGCACCTACAGAATATGCCATTGCATTGTTACTGAACGATTTCATCCAACCGCTCACCACACCATCACTATTGTATTTGGCATAGTCGGCCGAATCGGCGCCGGCGCCGGATACACCCGGAACCAACAGTTTATTTACTTCCCCATTGAGCGATATTTTGTGCACTTCATTGGTTACCCAGGTATACCCTGATCCTATACCAACATTTGCAGGTATGAAATTTTTCTGCCTGGCATCCGAAGTGTATGAAATTTTTGAACCGAGATTACTCATTACCAGCCCCGCGTTCCAGCCCTGGCCTTCGTTATTGGCTGCAGTATAGTACAAGCCTACGTCCCCTGCAAATGCATTTCCTGCTTTGTATGAACTACCACCATAAGGGGATGATGATCCCGAAGCCAGGTTGCTGTAAATATAACGGAGTGCAACACCTAAAGA
Organism: uncultured Terrimonas sp.; assembly: GCA_946886925.1. Next base: position 5,380 of record CAMPJQ010000081.1, on the reverse strand, counting down.
CAACTTATCAGCCAGCTTGCGCGAGTAACCGAAATCGAGACTGAACTCGCGGGGATTGCCTTTATTGAGCTCATTGCCCAAAGCGTCAGAAAATTGTATACTGCCCAGGTTGAAATATCTTAATGAGCCGGAAATCACCTGCTGCTCATCTAATTTATAATGGGCTGCCAGGGAAGCGAGATATACATCTTTCAACCCGAGGTCTTTTAACCAGGGTGTATAAGTAGCGCCTACGCCCCACTCATTTTGTATAAAAGGGTATTTTGCCACATTGTAAAACTGCGCATTCGCATCGGGTGATGTGGATATTCCCTGGTCGCCCATTGCACCGGCTCTTGCATCGGGCGAAACCCGTAAAAAAGGTACGGATGTAGTAACAATATTAATGGGTTCGGCAGTTTGCGAATAAGCTGCTGCAGAAAGCGTGAAGGCTGCAGAAAGCGACATCAGCAACTTACCATATGCGGTTTTCATTTTGATAGAATTTAAGATTGATCGGGTTGTTGTAATAAATTAAAGAAAGAAAATTGCTGCCCGGGTTGCCAGGCAGCAATTATAATGTTGCTATTTCACTTTTATTTTTTGAGCGTCTTTAAACTTCTCAGCATTAACGCCGAGCACATAAGTGCTTGATGCCAGATGCGCTATAGAAATATTAAAGCTGTTGATGCCCGCGCTCAGCTGGTGCTGCTGTAATATTACCTGCTGACCAACTTCGGTATACAGGATGATCGCAGCTTTTTGCGCCACAGTAGTATATATTTTCACTGTTAATGTATTGGGGCTGCTGCTCCATGCTTTCACGCTGTAGTTCGCATCATTGGCAGGTGTAACCGTGAGTTTGCCATTGGCATAACTGATCGTATAATTACCCGATGCTGCACCGGATGCTTCGATATCATAGTAACCGATCGGCGAGCCTTTGGTTGCACCCGCAGTTGCTGTTGGCTGCACATCCAGGTTAGATGGCTGATCTCCTTCTGTCAATCCATCGTAGCGGAAAGTGAATGCCGGGTTGGCAGTACTTTGTTTTTTGGTTTTGTCTTCCGGTGTAATTACCAGCGGGGCGGGTGTAATGGCAAGTGCAGCAGTTTTGAATCCTTCTATCTCGTAATCATCGCCACCATTAAGGCTTCCCTGCGCTATTTCGTAACTACCTACATTTTTACCTGTTGTTCTTTGCAATGCACCCGGAAGCTGATCGCCGGGCAACTTACCTTCTGTTGTATACGTCAGTTCGGGATCTGCCTCACCGTACACTTTGGTTTGCGGCACCGCAGTTACTTCAACCGGTTTTTTGGTAATTGCACCAACATTACCGCTCACTGTTGCTGATTCCAGATCGTAGTTATCTGCATCTTCACCTGTTATCTGCACTCCATTTACGGTTACTTTTTTCTGATCCCCGCCATGTTGGGTTTCATACACCCCTGTTAGAGGATAATTGATTACAACGTGGTCATCTCCCACAATGCCTTCCACCATATAGTTCTGTGCCGTCAATGCTGCACCGGTGTTGCCATCGTATACTTTTGTGATGGCAGGTGTGGCTGTCAAAAAAACCTTAATCGCTGCTTTTTGAATGCTGCCATCGGTTGTGGTTTCGGTTGTGGTTAAGCGGTAGTTGTCTTTATCATCGCCATGCAGCACAAAAGCACTAACCGTTACAACCTTATCGTCTCCGGCCTGTCTGCTGTTGTAGGCGGCTGTTCCTTTTACTGAAACTTCGTCGCCTTCTTCTACTCCTTCCAACTGGTATTTTTCAACCGGAACAGTTGCCTCGGCAGTGCCATCATAGGTTTTGCTGATGACAGGCGTAGCTGCCAGCGATAGGGTAATATCTTTCGCAAGGATATCACCACTGGTAGTAGCCGATATAGTGCTTAAGCTGTAATTATTCTTGTGGGTACCACCCAATACAAATGCTGTGGCAGTGATCTCTTTATCATATCCTGCATTTTTGTTGCTATAAGAAACCTGGCCCGATACAACAGTCACATTGTCTTCACCCACAATACCCGACAAGCTGTAATTGGCTGCCACCAGGGTTGCTTTATCAAACCCGTCGTAAAACTTACTGATAGATGGTGCGGAATGCAGGGATACTTCAATGCTTTTACGTGTAACAGAACCTTTCACGGCTACAGCAGCGGTAGTGAGCTCATAATTATTCATGGATTCACCGTGCAATACAAGGCTGTTTACATGAATATCTTTATCTTCTCCTGCATTGCTGTTTTCAAAATTGGCAATACCGGTTACATATACCTCATCTCCTTCTACCACATCCTGCAGTGCATAGTTGCCCGCAGCCAATTCAATTCCTGTGTAACCATCATATTCCTTACTGATGACAGGGCTCGCATTCAATGACAGGGTGATTTGTTTTTTGGCGATTGTTAATACCTGCTGAACGGGAGAAGCTGGCTTATAAGCATTGTTACCGGACTGGGTAGCCGTAATGGTTACCTGGCCTGCATTTTTGATATGTACCTTGCCATCAATAACTGAGGCAATGGATTCATTGCTGCTGCTATAGCTGATCTCGAGTCCTGCATCGCTTGTTGCTTCAGGAGCAAAATCGGCAGCTCCATATACTTTTTCATCTGTTGTGGCAAAGCTGATGGTTTGAGGTGTTCTTACCCGCACACTCAGTTCGGCACTGTTGGAATTTACAGGTGCACAATTACCGGTTGCTACGCAACGGTAATGATAACCATCCATCTCACCCAACGCATTGCTTATGGTAAGGGTAGCAGTAGTGGCACCGTTGTAATGACTGTTATCGGGAACATTGCTAAATCCGCTGCCGGCATCCACCTGCCATTGGTAGGAAGATACATTGTTGGCTTCGATAGAAAAACTGGCGCTTTCTTCTTCGTCAATTATTTTGTTTGAAGGATGAAGCGCTATAGTAGTAAGTGCATTCACTGTGACCAGTATATCCTTAGACGCGCCTGAACACAATCCATTGTTGGGTATGATGGTATATTTTATTACACCGCTACCGGTGAGCGCTTGCTGTATTGATGAGCCGCTCGAAGCCGATGCGCCGGACACGCTACCGCTAACAGAAGATACTGTCCAGTTGAAGCCGCCGCCAGATGGAGAAGATGTCAATGCGATATCTGTTGTGCCACCGCTGCAAATCGTTTCAGTGCCGGGTGTTGCAACCACCGCCATAACGACCGGTTGTGTAACAGTTACAACTCCTACAGTTTGACAAAAGCTTGCGTCTGTTACTGTTACAAAATAGGTGCCTGCTGCAAGGCCGGTTGCTGTTGCTGCTGTGCCACCACTGGGACTCCAGCTATAAGTATAGCCTGCTGTTCCGCCACTTACGGTAACACTTGCTGTACCATTGCTGCCGCCATTACAACTTACATCTGTTTTATAAGTTGTAGCATTGAGCGCTACGGGCTGGTTAATGGTTACACTTCTTGTAGTTTGACAACTATTGGCATCGGTAATGGTGCAGGTATAAACGCCCACTGCAAGGCCGCTGGCTGTCGCTGCTGTACCGCCGCTAGGCGACCAGCTATAAGTGTAACCGGGTGTGCCACCGGTTACCACTACCGTAGCCGTACCGTTGCTGCCGCCACTGCAGCTTACATCTGTTTTGGATGAAGCAGCTACTAATGCTACGGGCTGGTTAACGGTTACATTTCTTGTTATTTGACAATTATTGGCGTCTGTAATGGTGCAGGTATATGTACCCGCTGCAAGGCCGGTTGCTGTGGCTGCTGTACCGCCGCTAGGCGACCAGCTATAAGTGTAACCGGGTGTGCCACCAGTTACCGCTACCGTGGCCGTACCGTTGCTGCCGCCATTGCAGCTTACATCTGTTTTGGATGCAGTAGCTGAAAGTACAGTTGGCTGAGTAATGCTAAAGTTTTTTGTTGCCGTACAACCTATATTATCGGTCACTGTCACCATATAAGCCCCGGCTGCAAGTCCTGTTGCTACTACTGCTGTGCCGCCCGAGGGCGACCAGACATAGGTATAAGGAGAAATGCCTCCGGAAGGCGTAACCGATGCTGCGCCGGTACTGCCTCCGTTACAGGCAATATTTGTTTGGCTCGTAGACGCGCTTATGCTTGATACCATAAGTATACCAGCATTTGACGTTGCAGTTCCCGAGCCGCTGGCTACACACCTGTACTGGTATCCACTCATTCCCGCAGTAATTCCTGTAAGCGTGAGTGTAGTTGTTGTTGCCCCGGAATAGATTCCGCCATTAGAAATATGGCTAAATCCTGACCCCGTGTTTACCTGCCATTGATAGCCGGTAGTATTGTTTGCGGTTATCGAAAACGTAGTAGTGGATAATGCACACACTGTACGGTTGGGAGGATTAGCAGTTATGGCGGGTGCCGGGCTTGCCGATGCAGGGCCAACCTGTATATTGTTTACTGTAATATAAGAACTCATTCCCCCCTGTTGATACATCCGCACCTCATCCACATTTTGGAATATCGCAGAAAGTTGATTCTCCTCTGTTAATGAAACATACGCTCCTCCTATATTGCCACTAAACGTTATGCTTCCAAGAGAGGCACCATCCCTGAATGCCTGCAGTACAAAAGTGGTACCACCTTCCCAGTTCCCCCAATCATGCGCGTCAATGGCTTTGAGATTGAATTCAGCACCATTGCCGGAGCGAACAGACCAGCCATAGTGTGCATTCATGGAGCCATAAGTAATGATAGCGGGATATCCCGACCAGCCGGGTTGGGTTTCATCGTGATATTCAATCGGATCGGCTGTTAATTTTGACCCACCGCTGTTTATAGGAAGTATATTAATATCAAAATCGCTTATACCAGCAGAACCTCCTTCACCGTCTGAAGCAACATTATCACCAAAGCCACTGTCATTTGAAAAACTGATAACAGGATTTGTACTCAACAATACTCCCGGCACCGCAGTAGTGGTACCATAGCTTGTACCATCTGAGTTGATAGCGTAAGCTCTGTAATTACTTGTGCCGGCGGAGAGCGGAACATGATTTACCAATGAAAAGCCGTTTGTGGCATTTTCGCTAATGCGAACAGCAGCGATATCGCCTGCCGAAAGCGTAGTTTGCGCAACTGACGCTTTGTGCATGATAATGGCGAACAGGAAAATGAGTGCGATTTTACTTTTGGACCATAGCTTACTGATGCAGGCATATAACAGCCCGTAGGATGAACGAGTCGGGTAAGGATTATTCATAAGAAATTGGGTTGAACCGTTGTGTGGGTTTCTAAAATAATTTTCTTCTCAAAGAAAAGTAACCGCTAAAACACGATTGGTGTGTATTTATTTTATTACAACAAGAATTTATTTACCGTTTAGGAGTTTATGCTTATGCATGATTTGGAATACACCTACAGATAAT
>CAMPJQ010000080.1 GCA_946886925.1 uncultured Terrimonas sp. | reverse complement strand
CATCTATATAATATTCCGGAAGAATTTTGTATTTTGTATTCACTCCTTTCTTCATCTAAAACTTTGCCATATGAACCTCATTCAAAGTATGGAAAGATGGGGAGACACCCATCATCCCAAATGGCTCGATTTCATCCGCATGTTGCTGGGTATATTTCTTTTTATAAGAGGGGTGGAATTTATCAATAACATGGATCAGTTGAGCGCACTCATTGCTAAAAACGAATTTCTCGGTTCCATGTCGCTGGGCGTATTGGCGCATTATGTAGTGTTCGCGCATATTGTTGGCGGCGCATTGATCGCTTTTGGGCTGCTTACCCGTTTGGCATGCCTGGTACAGATACCCATCTTATTGGGAGCTGTTTTTTTTGTTAATGCGGATGCGGGGATTTTATCGCCCAATGAAGGACTTTGGTTATCCATACTTGTTTTGGCATTACTGATCTTTTTTTTGGTAAGCGGCAGCGGCCCTATTTCTGTAGATGAACAAATGCGCAGGCAACCGGAACCAAGAGAATGACGTACATTAAAGTAGCGGTAGCCCAAAAATTATGAAAAGTAAAAGTGAAGCACGCTTAAGAATAATCTACCCTTTGTAAGCAAAAAGTAATAGCATATGATTAAAACCTCTTTCAACAGGGCGTGCTTTTACGCATGCTGTTTAGCTTTGTTTGTTGTGTCCTCCTGTAAAAAAGACGATAATTCCACGCGAACAACTACTGCTGTCAGTACAACCGTATCTTCAGGAACCTGGAGGGTTACATATTACCTTGAACGGGACGTAGACCATACAGCCGATTTCTCCGGTTATACATTTACATTTAACAGCAACGGAGCAGTAACTGCAGTAAAAGCCAGTAATACCGTAAACGGTACCTGGGTGGCAGGCAACGACGACAGTAGGGTTAAATTTATCCTGCACTTTAATGCCCCCGATCCCTTTGAAGAAATAAGTGAAGACTGGTTAGTAACAGAACGTACAAACAATAAGCTAAGGCTGGAACACACGAGTGGGGGAGACGGTCATACTGATTTCCTTACTTTTGAAAGAAATTAGAAAACCCGGCTGAATGCCAATCGGGCGGGGATAAAGGTGAAAGGAAGTGAACAGGCAAAGGTGAATTCTTTTCACTACCATTATTCACTATTTTTACTTCTCAGGTTTCACTTTTGGCACAGCAATAGCATATTCCCAACATTCTTCATGCCGCCCTGTTATTGTGTTTCAAAGCGAAACATCTAAAAGGCTGGTTATGAAAACACGGATTATTCGTTTAAAAAATTGTATGGTCTGGCTGCTGCTTGCACCGTTTTTCATTTGTTCAAAATGCAATAAAGAAGATGCCTTGCCCGAATATTATTTCCGGCACTTTTTACTTTCAAGCGTATAATCCTGTTCAGGATAAAACAGTAAATATTACCGAGGAAAATTTCGGCTTAAATACACCGACTATTAATTTAAAAACCTTTAAAACACACTCATTGCTCATAGCTGATTGCCGGCAGCCGTCCTACATTCTCTCCGGTACCTCAATTCCCGCCAACCCCATACCCGAGGCAATAACATTGGCCGTCAGCTGGCAGATGCGCAGGCGCAACTGTTTTTTATTTCCCGTTTCGGCTTTCAGCACCCGGTGTTCTGTTACAAAGGAATTGAATGTTTTTGCAAGCTCGTAGCAATAGTTAACTATTACGGAGGGGTTGTGTTCGAAAGCGGCCTGCTGTATGGCAGCGGGATATTTTTCTAACAAAATGATCAGTTCTTTTTCCAAAGGCAGCAGGGCTTCGCTGTGTTGCAGTGCAAAGTCGTTATCCGGCCGTTCATTCCTAAGAATGGCTTTTGCTCTTGCATGTGAGAATTGAACAAAGGAGGCGGTGAAACCATGAAAATCTATACTTTCTTCGGGGTTGAAGATCATCCTTTTCCTCGGATCAACCCGCAGGATAAAAAACTTCAATGCGCCGAGTCCAATCGTATTATAGAGTTTGCCGAGCTCCTCAACAGTAAAATCTTTTACCTTGCCCAACTCCTCGGTTTTCTGTGCTGCCACTTTTATCATCTCATCAATAATGTCATCGGCATCAACCACTGTTCCTTCTCTTGTTTTCATACGACCCGAAGGCAGCTCCACCATTCCGTAGCTGAGGTGGTAAATACCTTCGGAAGAGGGCAGCCCCAGTTTTTCACATATCAGTTTTAGCACTTTAAAGTGATAATTCTGTTCGTCGCCCACAACATAAATGCTCTGGTCATATTGGTAAGCTTCGTATTTATTAACCGCTAATCCTATGTCCTGCGTAATGTAAACTGCTGTTCCGTCTTTTCGTTGTACTATTTTTTCGTCGAGGCCCTCCGCAGTTAAATCAACCCATACACTGTTATCATCTTTTGTAAAGAATACCCCTTTTTGCAGCCCTTCTTCCACTAATTTTTTCCCCAGTAAATAGGTGTCACTTTCATAATACATTTTATCGAAATCGCTGCCAATCCTTTTATAAGTAACATCAAAGCCTGCATATACCCAGCTATTCATCTTTTTCCATAACGCTATTACATCAGGTTTTCCTGCTTCCCAGTCTACCAGCATTTGCTGGGCTGCTTTCATAATGGGTGCTTCTTTTTCTGCGGCTTCTTCACTCATTCCCGTGGCTTTTAAGGCCTGTACTTCTTTTTTAAATTCCGTTCCAAACTGTACGTAATAATCTCCAACAAAATGATCACCCTTCATGCCGGTACTTTCGGGGGTGGCTCCGTTAGCAAAATTTTGCCAGGCAACCATGCTTTTGCATATATGTATGCCCCTGTCGTTTGCAATGCATGTTTTTACCACATCATATCCATCTGCTTTTAAAATTTCAGCTACGCTCCATCCCAAAAAATTATTGCGCAGGTGCCCCAGGTGCAGGGGTTTGTTGGTATTGGGTGAAGAATATTCCACCACGATTGTTTTTCCTTTCTTTTCTTTTTTGCCATATGCAGTATTCATGTATTCATCGTTCAATACGGCAACCCAGTAAGCGTCGGTGATGGTGAGGTTCAAAAAGCCCTTGATAACATTGAAGGAAGAAAATAAAGAAGGGTGTGTTTCTATTAAATGTACGCCCATAGCTTTTCCCAAAGCATCAGGAGATTGTTTTAGCGGTTTTAACAGGCTGAATAAAACAACGGTATAATCGCCTTCAAACTCTGGTTTGGTTTGATTGATCTGGAAATCCTTTGCACTGAATGGCTGGCTGTACAGTTGCGCCAGTGCTTTAATAACAGCCTGCTGAATACCTGATGTAACGGACATGAACCCACATTTTTAAAAGACTGCAAAAATAAGGATATGTGGGTGCATTCCAAATTGTCGCATTGCTTTGCTTCATGTGGGCGGTGAAGACACCGCCCACGGCAGACGCCCCGGTAGGTGTCTCCACCAACCGGCGACAATTTGGAATACACCCGGATATGTGGCTTCAATCCTTTTTTTATGTTATTTTGTAGAAATGCAGTAGCTAAGCGCAATACATATGGAAATTATAGAAGTTAACAGTGCAGCCACAAGAAAATCCTTTCTTGATCTCCCTAAAAAAATATATAAAAATGATCCCAACTGGGTATGCCCTTTAAACAATGATATTGAATCGGTGTTTGATCCCCGCAAAAACAATTATCATCAACACGGTAAATGTATGCGATGGATATTGAAGGACAAAGATGGAAGGGTAATTGGCCGCATAGCCGCTTTCATCAACAACAAAAAAGCATACCTCTCTGAACAACCAACAGGGGGATGTGGTTTTTTTGAATGCACCGATAACCAGGACGCTGCTGACCTTTTGTTTGATACTGCTAAGGCCTGGCTTTCGGAAAATGGAATGAAGGCAATGGATGGCCCGGTAAATTTTGGAGAGAATGATATGTGGTGGGGGCTGCTCGTAGAAGGTTTCGCTGTACCGTATTATGGTATGAACTATCATCCTCCTTATTACAAAAGATTATATGAGCGGTACGGTTTTGAGCCGCTGTATGAACAAATTTCCAATTCAATAGAAATATACAAACCTTTTCCGGAACGCTTTACAAAGATTGCAGAATGGGTGGTAAAAAAACCGGGATATCATTTTGAACACCTGAAAAAAAATGAGTTTCCACGGTTTGCCGGTGATTTTAAAGAGATATACAACGATGCCTGGAAAGATTTTGAAAACTTTACTCCTATAACAGACATTACTATCCGGGAAACATTTGAAAAAATAAAGGTCATCATGGATGAGAAGCTGATCTGGTTTGCTTATGTAAACGGGGAACCGGCATCGCTGGTGGTTATTGTTCCCGACACCAATGAACTGATCAGTAATTTGAATGGTAAGCTGGGGTTGTGGGGCAAACTAAAATTTCTGGTGAACAAATGGAGTCATAAGAATAAGCGGATGCGGGCCATTATTATGGGAACCAAAGCAAAATTTCAGAAGCATGGACTTGAGGCTGCCATGATCATCAAGTTAAAGGAATATGTATTGCCGCTTCAGCAGTATAAAGAACTTGAATTATCGTGGGTTGGTGATTTTAATACCAAAATGATTGCGCTGCATGAAGCAACAGGCGCTACTTTTTCTAAAAAGCATATCACCTACAGATATATCTTTTAAACAAATCGAAATGATAAGCTATCAGGTTGAAAATAATTTAGGGCCGGAAGAGTTTGTACAGGTATTGCAACGATCTACACTTGGGGAGCGCAGGCCGGTTAATGATCCGGAACGTATAGCTGGCATGCTTGCGTACGGAAATCTTGTACTAACAGCAAGGGATAATGGCGAAATTGTTGGCGTAGCCCGTTCACTGACCGATTTTTCATTTTGTACCTATTTATCAGACCTGGCTGTTGACATGGAATACCAGCATAAGGGTATTGGAAAAGAACTGATCCGGCGCACACAATTAGAAGCGCCTAAAGCAAAACTGATCTTGCTGTCGGCTCCCGCCGCTGTAAACTATTATCCGCATATCGGGATGAGGCGGCACGAGCACTGCTTTTATATAGATCACGCCGATGAATTGAAGTAATACACTTTGAGTGCCTAAAAAACTTCGCTGCTCCAATGTCCTCCAATGGGTAAAATAGTATAGGCTTGCCCAACTGCTTCGGCTTTAACAGCAAAGTCAGCAGGGTTTGCAGTGTTAAAAGTAAACATATCATAATGGCAGGGAATAACATGTTGTATGCCCGCGGCTTTAGCTAAATCTGCAGCTTCCTGCACATTAAGATTGCCTGCAACACCTCTTGCGGGATCATTTCCGTTAATGGGAAGCAATGCCAGGTTTATTTGAAACGGACGCAGTATTTTTTCGAGCCCGGTATACCAAAGCGTATCGCCGCTATGATAAATGGTGTAATTGCCAAACTGTATAATATACCCCATATAAAGGCATTCTCCTTTTTCATTCCGGTCAACATCATTGTGTGCAGCAGCAATACCATGAAAAGTAAAATCACCAAAAGTTATATGCTTTCCTTCATTCATGCCCGAAGGAAATGCTTCCGCTGCCTGTGTTCTGCCGGCAACGAAGCTCCTGTTGGCTTCGGGGATAATGAAGCGGACGCCAGGATTATTTTTAATGATGGGTATTAAAGTCTCACCATCTAAATGGTCGGTGTGGTTATGACTGGAGCTTACAATGGAAATATTTTTTAACAAGTCAGGGTTAACCACACGCTCGCTCATTCGCGTATGCGGCTTATGGGTACCTGTATATTTTTTTGTGAGGGAATCCGAAAGATAGGGATCAATCAGTATTTTTTTTCCCTGCCATAGCAGCAGGTAGCCACTTTGCCCCAGCCACCACAGATGAAAATTTTTTTTGTCATTTTCATATCGCTGCACCTGTGCAATAAAATCATTATCCTTTATAACAGCCGGAATCATTTAAATTATTTTAAACTGCTTAAGCGCGTTTATAACTTACCTCGCAGACACTGTTGCCTTGCAAGCTGCAACTTGTAACCTGCAATCTCCTCAAATCATCTCCCTCACCATTTTCGCACCCTTCACCATGTTAATTAGTTTTTGTCTTGATGCCCATCTTGCAGTTTGGCTTAATCCGCAGTCGGGAGCTACAGATAGCTTTTCCGCGGGAATATATTGCAGGCATCTTTTAATTCTTTCCACTACATCTTCCGCCGTTTCAATGTAATAATTCTTTACGTCAATGATCCCCACTGCAACATTCATTCGTTTGGCAAAAGTTTCGAGTAATTCTATCTCCGCAAATTCGCGGTTTGCCATTTCAATATGTATTTCATTGACTTTAAGGTCAAGAAAATCCGGTATCATCGGTTTTATGCTCCGGTAACCCACAGGCCTTCCTTTAAAATTGCCAAAGCATAAATGCGTGGAAAGATTGCATTTGCCCACCACGGGTTCAACAGTTTTGTTGAATATAGCCGCAAATTTTTTGGTGTCTTCTTTATATGCATAGCAACTCATAGAGGGCTCATCAACCGTAATTTCAGTACATCCTGCCACTACCAGTTCTTCCAGTTCCTTTTGTATAAAGGGAAGGATAGCTTCGGTTATTGCGTACCGGTCTTTGTATTCGTTGTTCGGCAATAATCTTCCACTTAAGGTATACGGTCCCGGTATGCTTGCTTTTAACACAGGCCCCTGCGGTGCTAATTTTTTTAAACGTAAAAATTCTTTTACTACCCCCAATCCTTTTGGAGCAGAAAGTGTTTCGGTTATCCGGTGTTTTCCTCTCTGGTCGTGTGCGGCAGGTCCAAAACGCCTTGTTTCACTTTCATCGGGCGATATTCCTTTGATATAGCCATAAAAAGATAAATTGAAATCGAGCCTTGTCTGTTCTCCGTCGGTAATTACGTCGAGCCCCGCCGTTGTTTGGTCATGGATAGCGGCAATAACGGCATCTTCAATTACTTCTTCTATATCGGCGGGTCCAAATTCGTTTAAGTGCTGCGATGCAAATTCCAGCCATCCTGGAAAAGGATAACTACCAACCACTGTTGTACGTACAGGCGTATGCATATTGTTGTGTTATTTTAATTTCCTACATTTTTATATAAACCAGCAAGGCGATGGGCATGTTCGTCATAGGCGCTCTCAAACAGTTCCTTTGCTTTTTCTGCACCCACTACACATGCAGCCGATAATACTTTCGGAGGTTTTCCCGCTTCGGTTAGCAGTCTGGCTGTTTCTGCCTTAATGGAATTGATCAGTAAAACGCCGCCGACTGTTGAGCCAGGTGCAACGGGTGTTTCAAGGTCCGGGATCCGGATCATGGCATCGCCTGCCGGAGCGCCTGTATCCAAAATGAGATCTGCAAAGTCGCCCAATTTTTTCCCGTCTTTTCTTTTGCTGGAAGAAACATCTGCATGTTTTTGGGTGAGAATAGCCGTTACCTTCACTTTTTTTTGCTGAAACAGTTCCGCCATTTCAATAGGGACTATATTACATCCGCTGGATGAAATGATGAGCGCACTATCGTTTTCCTTTACATCAAAGTTGCGTAAAATCCTTTCGGCCAGTCCTTCTACATTTTCAAGAAACATGGCCTGCCGCTGACCATTGGCGCCAACCACCAGGTTGTGAAAGGTGAGCGATAGCTCTACTATAGGATTAAACCCCGGAAATGATCCATACCGCGGCCACATTTCTTCCACCATAATGCGGCTGTGCCCCGAACCGAATACATGCACCATCCGACCCTGCAAAATGCTCTCTGTAAACCATTTTGCGGCTTGTTGTATAGCTTTTTGCTGCGTTTCAACGGTTTCAATAATTTTTCGGGAATGTTGCAGATAATCCCAGATAACATTCATGATAAAAATTTAGTGTGGTAAGGTTTTATGTAAAGCAAAGCTGGCTGCTCCTACTGCCCCTGAATATTCATCAAATATGGCCTGCACAACAGGCGTGCGCACACCCGAATGATGCCATTCAAAGATATTCATAAACTTGTCAAGCGGCTTAAATAAATCATCACCGGACTGTGCTATCCCTCCGCCAAGAATAATAATATCAGGAGAAAGAATATTGATAAATGAGCAAAGGGCTACAGCTAGCCGCTTTACAGAATGGAGCCATACATATGTTGCAAAGGTATCGCCGTCTTTATATGCCTGAACCAGTTCATAGGTTGAAGAAAATTTCCCGAAACTCCTTTGTTCTATGGTGCAATTGCCTATTGCGTCTTCAAGGCTGGCCGGCATATTGGTAACATCACATCCATCGCTGTCTGCATTGAGCATTACATGGCCCATATGCCCGGCCCTGTTTAATAAGCCCTGGTGCAATTCACCGTTTATCATAATGCCTCCGCCTACACCAGTGCCCAGTGTCAATAAAATAACATTGCCGCATCCTTTGCCTGCGCCAAATTTTGCCTCTGCCATTAAAGCGGCATGCGCATCGTTGAGCACCCATGTTTGCGTTTTAAGATAATCAGCCCATACAAAATTTTCTAAACCTTCAAGCCGGCCCGGCATTAGTTTTATGCAATCATTATTACTGCCTGCCAATCCCGGGGCCGATAAACCCACAGGAGCATTTTTGCCGGACGATTTTTGTTGAAGACTATGCAGCATGTCGGCTATCGCTCCTTTCCAGTACACGGCTTCCTTTTCCTTGGTCTTGCATTGTATTTCATGGAGGATGTCACCCTTATCGTTTATCAATACTCCTTTGATATTGGTTCCTCCCATGTCAATCCCGATTGACTGCATATTATTATTATTTAAAAAAGTATTCAAATCTGACCTTCGCTTACTGTCCATCCCCC
>CAMPJQ010000079.1 GCA_946886925.1 uncultured Terrimonas sp. | reverse complement strand
TCCCAAAGCTGCCAACACGCCGGTTCAGGATGTAAGAGCTGTTGAAACGGATGACAATGATGAAGAAGCACCCGATGTAACCGTGCCCAAACCTAAGGTGTCTAATCCCAAAAGCACCAATGTTCCTACCAAAGAAAATACAAAAGTAACGAAGCAAAGCAATAATAAACCGCAGATCGTTGAAAATCCGAAACCTGCTCCGCCTAAACCCAAAGCCACTTATAAGGGCGGCGATGGTAGTGGTACAGGAGGCAATAATGCCGATTCGTGGAACAACAGCCGCAGCGAAGGCAATACAACAGGTTCCGGTGACAGGGGGAAGATTGATGGCGATCCCAATTCAAAAAACTATGAAGGATCTGGCGGAAGCGGCTATACCATTTCGGGTAATTTGAGAGGGCGCCGTATTTTGCAGCAACCTTCCTTTCAGGATGATTTTAACGAGAATGCAAAAGTGGCTGTTGATCTTTCCGTTAATGCTTCAGGAGCGGTTACCGGCGCTACATACCAGCCGAGGGGATCTACCACTTCCAATGCCGGCTTAAAAGACATCGCCTTACGTAAAGCACGCCAGTTGAAATTTGCTGCCGGTGATGAACAAAGAGGAACGATCATTTTCAATTTTAAAGTAACGAATTAAAGATACCTGTTTTTGAAGCCCAATATCTTCAAAAGGCATACGCAGATCAACCGTTAGCTGCAGCGTATGCCTTCTTTTATTTTACAAGTCATACTTACATTTATTTTTCCGCTTACTTTTGTTCCCTGCATCAGGCAGGGTATGTTCATGAATTACGAAGAAACCATTGACTATCTGTATAGAGCGCTTCCCATGTTTAGCCGCACGGGCGCGGCGGCTATTAAAAAAGATCTGACCAATACCCGCATTTTATGCCAGAAGGCCGGCGATCCGCAAAATACATTCAAAAGTATTCATGTAGCGGGAACAAATGGCAAAGGTTCGGTAAGCCATATGCTTGCGGCGGTATTGCAAACAGCAGGCTATACCACGGGGTTATATACATCTCCTCATCTTAAAGATTTCAGGGAGAGGATAAGGGTAAACGGGTCCATGATTGAAGAAGATTTTGTGGTATCATTTACAGAAAAAAAAATACCACTGATTGAAACAATTGAACCTTCTTTTTTTGAGATAACGGTTGTGATGGCATTTGAATATTTTGCCGCCAGGCAGGTAGACGTAGCCGTTATAGAAACAGGTCTGGGCGGGCGGTTAGACAGCACCAATGTAATAACACCCGTGCTATCCGTTATTACCAATATCGGCATGGATCATATGAATATTTTGGGTGATAGCCTGGCACAGATTGCTTTTGAAAAAGCAGGGATCATTAAAACCAATGTGCCGGTTGTTGTTGGCGAAACCCTGCCTGAAACAAAGCCCGTTTTTGAAAGCATTGCCAAAGAAAAAAAATCCCCTCTCGTATTAGCTGAAAAGGAATGGTATGCTGATGATCACAAATATGGAAAGCAAGAACTGGTGGTTGAGCTGGTACATGCTTTGCGCAACGATAAGCAAACCATTCATCTTGATCTTACAGGCATCTACCAGTTAAAAAACCTCGTTACTGCACTTACCTCAATTGACCAGTTAAAGAAAGCGGGCTGGCAAATCCCTGAAAAAGCCATTATGAAAGGTTTGCGCAATGTAAAAGCACTAACCGGTTTACATGGCCGCTGGGAAGTTATTCATCATCACCCTCTGGTTGTGCTGGATGTAGGTCATAATGAAGATGGTATAAAGCAAATAACAGCGCAGTTGGAATTAATGAGCTATCATAATCTCCATATTGTAATCGGGATGGTAAAAGATAAAGAAATAGAAAAAGTGATGCAGCTCTTACCCAAAGAGGCTTCGTATTATTTTACAAAAGCGCAAACGCCCCGTGCTATGCCGGAAGATCAGCTTGCGGCTATTGCTGCCGGATATGGATTAACGGGACATCATTTTCTTTCGGTGAATACCGCTTTGCAAAATGCTGTCGGTCATGCACGCAAAGATGATCTTATACTGGTTTGCGGAAGTGTATTTGTAGTGGGGGAGGTGGAGCGGAGTGCGGTGCTTTTTGATTATTGAACTGCAGGACTTAATAGCAGTTAAAAAAGCATCCTAAAATGTTACAAAAACATTTGAAATAATACAAAGGAGTTGGTATCCTTGTAAAAATTGCCACATGAATACGAAGGTACTTTCTTTTTTTGTTGCGTTGCTGTTTTCTTCATGTAATGAACAATCCGCTAACGTTGCTATTAGTCGTTTGCGCTGTGAATATCTTCAAAACCCATTGGGCATTGACGTAACAGAACCCCGGTTAAGCTGGGAATTATTGTCGGATGAAAGAGCAAAATCACAATCGGCATACCAGGTACTGGTGGCCGGCGATTCGGGGTTGCTGAAAGAAGACAAGGCCGATATATGGGATTCCGAAAAAGTAAAATCAAGTCAAACCAACCAGGTGAAATACAGGGGTAAAGCGCTTGAATCGGTCCATCAATATTACTGGAAAGTAAGAGTGTGGGATGAAAAAGGAAATGCAAGCGCGTGGAGCCAAATGGCAAGCTGGTCAACAGGATTATTGAATAAACAAGACTGGAAGGCTAAATGGATAGGTGCTGCGCCACAGCAGGTGCCCATGGAAGACAGGTTTTACTTTCATTATGGTTACCAGTCGCGGAGCGATTCATCGGCCGCAAGCCCCGGCTCAGTAACTGTTGATTTGGGAAAGCCTGAATCATTTTCAGGCATTCGTTTACATCCCGTTGTATTATACCAGGAATCTTCCCCTTTTATTTTTCCGGTACGTTTTAAAGTCGTGGCTTCCTCCACGCGGGATTTTAGTTCCCCGGTTATCCTTGCGGATGAAACAGGCAACGATTATGTTTCAAAAGGAGTGAGACCATATTATATACATTTTAATAAAACAGATGCGCGTTATATTAAAGTGTATGTTACAAAATCAGCGGCTATTGATTCGGCACAGTTTGGTTTTTCATTAGCCGAAATAGAAGTTTTAGATGACCAGGGAAAAAACATCGCATTAAAGAAGAATGTACTGGCAGATCATCTTTTTAATAATTACAGGAGATTGAAAGGCGATAACTGGCTCCCGCAGCTTTTAACAGACGGATTTTTAAAACCCAATTTCAATCATCAGCAATTTAGCCTTCCCGTTCCTCCTTCCCCCGTATTGCGTAAGGAATTTACAACAAAAAGAAAAGTAAAAAAGGCTTTCCTGTACGCCAGTGCATTGGGTGTATACGATATCCGGATCAATGGAAAAAAATGCGGGGAACATATTCTTGCACCGGAGTGGACGGATTATCATACACGTGTGCAATATCAAACTTACGATATAACCAACCTGCTGAACCAGGATCAAAATGTTATTGTGGCTATGCTTGCAGACGGATGGTATGCCGGTGAAATTTTTTCGCATTCCGACAGGGGTTCTTATGGTTTTGACCGCAGATTAATGGCCCAGATAGCAGTTGAATACGATGATGGAACAAGCGACATGGTTGCAACGGATGAAAGCTGGAAAATATGGGAAAATGGTCCTGTGCAGCAGGCATCCCTTTTTAATGGTGTAAATTTCGACGCCAGGCTTGTGCAGACAGGTGTAGACAAAGCCGGTTTTGATGACAGCAAATGGAAGAATGTTACTGTGGATAATGACTTATCCCTTGTGCTGAGCGCTCAAATGAATGAACCCATTGCAGTTACCGAAGAGATTGTTCCTGTTAAAATAACAGCCGCCGGAACGGGTACATATATTTTTGACATCGGGCAGAATATTGCAGGCTGGATACAATTAAAGCTGCCCTATAACCCGGGAAAAACAATAAAGATGCGTTTTGGTGAAGTTTTAGATGAGGAAGGAAAATTATTCACCGATAACCTGCGGGCGGCCAAACAAACCGATATTTACATACCGGGGAATGAAAAGCAGATAAGCTATGAACCGCGCTTTACCTATCACGGATTCAGATATGTGGAAATATCAGGTTTAACACGGGAGCCTGAGCCTCGCAACGTTACCGCAAGGGTGGTGGCCTCTTCCGCATCTATTGCAAGTAATTTCGAAACCTCCAACCCGGATTTGAATAAACTGTGGTTGAATATTTTATGGACGCAACGCGATAATCTTCATTCAACGCCTACCGATTGTCCGCAAAGAGATGAACGGGCCGGATGGATGGGCGATGCACAGGTATTTTCCACTACTGCAATTTTTAATATGGATATGGCGGCCTTTTTTACCAAATGGATACGCGATATCCGGGATTGTCAAACTTCCGAAGGACGTTTTCCTGATTTTGCACCCCAGGTAGGCGTAATGGCCAATTTCTATAATTCTCCGGGCTGGAGTGATGCAGGTGTAATTATTCCGTGGAGGGTTTACGAGCACTATGGAGATACTACCGTACTGTCGTTACACTACGATGCAATGAAAAAATATATTCACAGCATTGTTAGTGAAAATCCGGATCTGCTCTGGAAACGGTCACGCGGTAATATATATGGCGACTGGCTGAATGGAAATACAATTATTGCGGATGATTATCCGAAAGAAGGAGGTAAAGTTCCGGATGATGTATACTCCACAGCCTTTTTTGCGTATTCTGCAAATCTTGTTTCCAAAGCGGCCAGGCTCTTAAACAAAAAGAACGATATCGCTCATTATGATTCCCTGGCAAAAAACAGTAAAGCAGCGTTTATAAAAAACTATGTGTCTGATGATGGGAAGGTGACCGGCAATACACAGGCAGGGTATGCGTTGGCGTTAGATTTTGATCTTGTGCCTGAAAACCTGAAACAAAAAGCTGCCGCGCATATGGTGGAGGCAGTTAAGGCTTATGATTATCGTATTTCAACCGGTATTCAAACCACCATAAGGCTAATGAATCAGTTAACTGCGTTTGGATACAACGATATAGCCTACCGGCTATTGGAGAGTCACAGGTTCCCTTCATGGCTGTATTCAATTGATCAGGGCGCCACTACCATATGGGAACGATGGGACGGATATGTAAAGGGCAGGGGATTCCAGGATGCCGGGATGAATTCTTTCAATCATTACGCTATTGGTTCAGTAGGAGAATGGATGTACAGGAGTATTTTGGGTATTAATAACGATAAAGACAATGCAGGGTATAAACATTTTATCATTCAACCTGTTCCGGGTGGGAGCCTTACCCATGCAAAAGGATACTATCATTCCATTGCTGGCAGAATTGGCGTATCCTGGAAAAAAGAAAAAGACAGCTTTAGTATGGATGTGGAAATACCTGTAAATACCGCGGCAACGGTTGTTATTCCCGCGGGGAATGCTGTTACCGAAAGCGGAAGTGAGATAAAAAATGCCGCAGGAGTAAAATTGATTTCAGCTACGGGCAGCGAAACGAAGCTGCTGTTGCAATCGGGGAAATATAGTTTTAACGCAACGATGTAATAATATGGTATTATAACATCTTTGATTGGTTTAATGATATTTGCCGGCTTTTATTTGTTTTTTTTTGAATTGACTTTTATCTTCAAAAACAAACTTTTTGTTAGCGTTATGATTTTTTTTGAACAATTAAACGATACCCATGCCACTTAAAAAACGACTGCTATGCTTTTTTGTTACGGCATTTTCATTCTGTACGCTCACCGCGCAGGACACTGCCAGAAACATCAGGGGAAGAGTACTTGACAACGACCGAAATCCTTTAGTGGGCGCCACCCTTACGCCGGATGATGGTAATATGTACAGTACCAATAATAATGGTGAATTCAGTTTTCCCTTCCGCAAAAGAACAAGTATACTGATCACCAATGTTGGTTACAGAGATACCACTTTGGTGGTTGATAACCCTGATACCTATCTTACCGTTATTTTATCGGTGAATACAGATGCGGAACAACTGGCTGAAGTAAAAGTAACTGCGCTGGGTATTTCCAAAAAGACGAATGCCGTTGGCTATTCCATTGCCGAAGTAAAAGGCGATGCCGTACAAACGGCTAAAGAAGCAAATTTTGTAAATGCATTACAGGGCAAATTAGCCGGTGTTCAGATCAATACCAATAATGGCGCCCTGGGAGGTTCCACAAAAATACTCATAAGGGGTAATAAATCCATTACGGGCAACAATAACGCGCTCTTTGTTATCGACGGTATTTTCATGGGCAATAGTTCGCCCATTGCCAATACCAACCAGGAAAAGGGAGGTGGCGGATATGATTATGGCAGCCCCATCCAGGATATAAATCCCGATGATATTGAGCAGGTGAGCGTTTTAAAAGGAGCCGCGGCTACTGCATTGTACGGCAGCAGAGGTTCGAATGGCGTGGTACTCATTACCACCAGAAAAGGAAATAGGACCCGTGGGTTAGGCATTACCTATAATATGAATGCTCAAATAGACAATGTATATTATTTACCTGAATTTCAAAACAGGTACGGTGGCGGCGGATCCAATAATAACCCTGATTTTGTAGCGAGCGGATTTGATACCTTATGGCAGAGCAAATTCCCGGATCTTTTTTTAAATAGTCCCACATATACCGACCCGGTCAATGGAGGATATGATCTGCTGCCTCAGTATTCGGTTGATGAATCCTGGGGCCCCGAACTAAAAGGACAGATAATAAGACCATACTACTCCTTTGATAAAGACAAGGGCAATCCCTATTTTGGTATTACTACACCCTGGTCGCCTCAACCGGATAATATCAGGGATTTTTATGAAACAGGCGTTACTTTAACCAACAGCATCAGCGTGGGAGGAAGCAATGATAAAGGATCATTCAGACTGGCATACAGCAACCTGAATCAAAATTTTATTCTTCCCAACTCCCTTCTGAGACGAAATAACTTTGGTTTTAATGGCAGCCACATTCTTACCAAAAACAGGAACCTGAGTGTTGTAATGAGTGCTAATTATTCTGAAAATTTTATAAGGGGTCAATCGTCAACCGGCTTTAGCGGGTACAATCCAACCCAGTTATTTACTATGTATGGGCAAAGGCAACTGGAGATGGATATGTTGAAATTTTACAAGTTTGCTGATGGCTCGCAGGTTAGCTGGAACAGAACCTCTCCAACAAATCCCCGTCCGCTTTTTGCTACTACTCCTTACTGGCATCAATATGAAGATTATCCTACCGACAACAGGAAGCGGTTATACGGGCTGACAGGATTTGACTTTAAGCCGGTTGACTGGATCAATCTTTCTGCAAAAGTTTTTATTGACCAGTTCAATACCTTGCGGGAAGAGCGCGTAGCGAGAGACTATACTCCGGGTAATTATTCAAGAACAGATATTGAGCACAGAGAAGTGAACTATCAATTTATTGCCTCTGCACAAAAAGAACTTAGTCAAAGTTTTAATATAAGTGCAGCATTGGGTGGAAATATGATGAGATCAAAAGACGCTGTAAAATCGGCCGCCTATGCCGGGCTTATCACTCCGGGGTTATATACACTTACCAATAATATTGGAAGGATCGGCATCTCAGAAAATATTTTCAAAAAAAGCATAAACTCTGTTTTTGGAACTGCAACGCTGGGGTATAAGGATGCTGTTTTTCTTGATATATCGGGAAGAAACGACTGGTCTTCCACTCTGCCGGCAGGCAACAATTCGTATTTTTATCCTGCAAGTTCCCTCTCTGTTATCTTTTCAAATTGGTTGACTTCTGCCAGCAAGTGGCTCAGCTATGGAAAATTAAGAGCGAGTGTAGCGCAAATAGGGAGCGATACGGATCCTTACAGAACAGAAGTAGCATATAATGCTGCTGTATTATTTGGAAGCAATCCCTATATTTTGAGGAACCCTTCATTATCCAATAGTAAATTAAAACCCGAAAGAAGCAATGAAATAGAAGCCGGGGTAGAACTAAAGTTCCTGCAAAACCGTATTGGTATTGACTTTACTTTCTACAACAGGATCACCAATGGTTTGATAATGCCGCTTTCCATTTCCAATACTTCGGGCTATAGTTCTTTTCTTACCAATGTTGGAAAATCGAGAAATCGGGGAATTGAATTACAACTGACCGGCACACCATTGCAATTCGAGCATTTTTCGTGGAGTATAGGCATTAATTACGCAGCCAACCGCAGTATTTTGCTGGCCCTGGATATTCCAAATAATCCAAGTATTGATCGGTATATTCTGGCAACAGAACGGAGGAGAAATTCTGTTTCTGTTGCGGCCATCGTTGGGCAGCCTTTGTTTGTGCTTACCGGTACGGACTATACCTATTTAAAGGGAGAAAAAGTAGTTGATGCTAACGGGTTTTATGTACCCTCCGATAAAAACCAGGTTATTGGTAGTACGCAACCCGATTTTGTTGGAGGTATAACCAATACATTCACTTATAAAGGTGTTGTGTTGAGCGGATTAATTGATTTTCAAAAAGGAGGCAACTTTTTTTCTTACACCAATATGTATGGATTTGCTTCGGGCATGTTACAGGAAACAGTTGCCAATAACATCAGGGAAAACGGCATAGATGTTACAGGGGTATTGGCCGATGGAACGCCTTTGACCACCAGGCTTACAGCCCCGCGTTATTTCAAAAATAACTTTGGTACCAGGCTTAATAAAGCCAATTTGTACGATGGAAGCTATGTATATTTAAGGGAAGTAAAGCTTGGATACAGTTTGCCGGAGAAATGGATTGAGGCGATTCATTCCAATAAGGCTACACTTTCATTATATGGCAGGAACCTGTGGCTGATCAGTTCCAATGCACCTAACGTAGATCCTTCAAACATTATAAATTCAGATTCAAATATTATAG
>CAMPJQ010000078.1 GCA_946886925.1 uncultured Terrimonas sp. | reverse complement strand
ACCATCGTTGGACTGGTAGTATGCCCCGCAAGTATCTTATCGCTTACCTGCCCCGTTTCTTCAAAATATACCTTCCCTTTTTTTTCGCCCTGGTTTATCAGCACGGAGGCGTTGAGGCTGTTCAGCACAATATCAGGTTTGCCATCATTGTTCCAATCGGCGATCGTAAGCTTTACCCTTCCGCTGGCTCCATTTTCTTTTACGTTCAACCTTAAGGGACCCGGTGTATTCTCCGTCACCGAATGCTTTGAGTCGAACCCGGATGCCTGGCTGCCATAAAAGATTCTTTGACCCGGCTTAAGCATTAAATCGCCTTTGGCACTGGCGAACCGTTCAAAAAATGCCAGGTATCCCTCATGATCAAGCATCACAATATCCATTAAACCATCTCCATTCCAATCCACAACACATGGCGTGGTTCGCCATTGGGTAACCAGTTGACCGGGCTTGGCTTTAAACCAGTTCCATTTCGGTTGCTTTGGCGCCGATCCCTGCCAGTCTGTTTTTACATCCTGTATACTGCTTAGCACAGGCGCTCCTTTTTTGCCAGTATTTTTATACCACTGAATTTTTCCCCAAATGGAATTGATAACAATGTCTTTTAACCCATCGCCGTTCCAATCGGCAACCGACAAGGTAGTATATCCCCATTTGGCTTCGGCAGGTCCCTGTATAGATCCATTCGCTCCGGCCTGTATGCGAATGGTCTCACCGGCAGATTTTAACAATACCGGTGCAGCCCATCGGGGCATGCCCTCGTAGTTTCCCAGGTTTTCAATAAACCCTATATACCCGGCAGAATTTCCTGCAATGAGGTCTTCATCTCCATCATCATCCCAGTCTGTGCTATAGGGCGTAACCAGGGCGCCAAATTTTAGCTGCGCTGCTTTCTGTTTAAAGTAAACAGGAGATTTGAATACCGGCATGCCCTTTTTTACTTTGCCTGTATTCCTGATCAACGCCACCCTGCCATCCTCATCGCCCACCACCAGGTCCACATGCCCGTCGCGGTCAAAATCAACGGCAACGGGAATGATCATTTCCAAATCCATTTTTATAACGCCTTCTGCATTGCTTAAAATTTTCCCACTGGCATAAACCGGTTTTTCTCTTGTTCCCGTATTTTCAAACCATGTTAACCGATCCAAAAACTCACCACATATTAAATCAAGATCACCATCACCATCAAAATCGGCAAAGTTGGGAGAAGGCGCCCCATACTGATCAATTTCTTTCCCCCCGGCTTTGAGCCTTCCTTTGTTAACATAGGTTCCGTTTGCGTTTTCAATCAAATATACATAGCCATGCAGCGGGCCATTGGTCCAGTTTCCTTTGCTATCATAGGCATTGTCCCAGCCGTAATCGTTCCAGTCGTCCACACCCACCACTATATCAGCATCTCCGTCATTATCATAATCCACCAGCTTCCATTGATTGAAACGGGGGTTCTTTTTAAAATCCTTTAAAATTTCCCTGATGGGGAACAGGGAATCTTTTTCGTTGCCGAATGATTGTTTAAAATGGATCAGTTCATACCCCGGAACCAACACCCTGGGGTGGTTATTGATATAAGAAACCTGCACATCTTTTAAAGCGCCGGACAATCTCTGTCCGGGCGAAAATACAGGCTCTGCTCCTCCTGTTAAATTTTCAAAATAATACGTTCCGTTGTAGGGTTTATCCGGACAGGAAACCAACAAGTCCATATCGCCATCATCATCAAAATCCATAGGCATTGGCCAGGCCCATAATCCAACCCCAAGGTCAACTACCAGACCGGGGTTATTGTAGTCAACTATTTTTAAATTTCCGGGGTCATTTGTTTGAGCGAAGGAAGTTTTTAAAAAAAGTACTCCTGTTAAAACAGCAAATAATTCAAAGCAGTTTTTCATTTTACTATTTTATGTAATGTCGTTTGGTTAATATGACCGGTACCTGATGAAAACACTAATTTTTGATGGCGTACTTTGGCATTTCATAGCATCGCCTGTTGCCTGCCCGGCTGAACCCCGCCTGGGCTCAGTTGTGCAAACGTTCGGACTTCGGGGATCGGTAATGCTACGGAGCTTTTTTCTTCGACTCCTTTGGGGTCGTAATATCCGTTACATTATTACTGGCTACAGACCTATGACCCTTTCGGGGTTGCAAGTAATTTCTTATTATGCAGGAGTTTTCACAGCCGGCATATGTGCTGAAAACGAAACCCGGCGAACAGAAAAACTACTTAATTTTAGTGATCATCTACAGAAAAACACTACCGGAGCCTATTCACTATAAACACTCCGCTGTATACAATATAATACAATATCTGACGGGAAAAAATTTAAAAGATGGCATGGACTTTAAATACGCGTTGAAACATGTGATAATTTTCAGGAGATTTGTGACAGGTAAAAATAAATGGACCTAAAAAATAATTGTATGGGAAAGAAAATGAAGCAGGCAGAAGCCAAGGTGGAAGATGAAAAAGATCTTCCCGGCTATCCACACTATCCTGATAAAGAGGATATTTATAAAAAAGAAAAGAAAGAACCCTTAGAGGATGAAGATACCATTGATGCTGAAGGTCCCGATCTTGATGTTCCCGGATCGGAACTGGATGATAAGGATGAAGCGATTGGTGAAGAAGATGAAGAAAACAATTATTACAGCCTGGGCGGAGATGAACACAATGACCTGGAAGAAAGGGAGGACAATTAATGAAAAATGTTATTGAAAAAATCGTCTTAGGGACTTATCTTCCCAACGGGGTCTTCACAGCCCCCGGCAATTGTGAGAAGGGTGAGACCCCGGCGAATAGAAGCATTATTTAATTTTAGCGATTGCTTTTTCGCAGCGCAGGGGTCATAGCCAGCCCACAATGGCTTTTGATGAAGACCCCGGCGCGACTTCCTAGAATGATGCATTTAAATTGCCATTTTCATCTTAACCTGACTTTTTATATACCCGCACATGAAGAAATCAACTTACGAAAACAGCGCTGATGCGAAACAAGAAAATATTTTTTAAATATGGTATTGCATCAGTGTGTTTTCTGCTGTGTATACAGACAAACATATTCGCCCAAAATGCCAGGGCAAACGGTTACAAAGGCATTTGGTTTACGTTGGGCCAATTTTCGGGTTACGGCGATAAATATTCGGGTGGATTGGGCACCTATACATCCAGCCACGTACCGGTGGCCATTTACAGCAAAACGGTCAATAAAACTTTTTTTGTTTACGGCGGCACCACTCAAAAGGATCAAAAGCATTTGCTGATCATGATATCTTATTATGATCACGCAAAAAAGCGTGTGCCGAAGCCGGTAATTGTATACGATAAGGATGGAGTGGATGATCCGCATGACAATGCTTCCATTGCCATTGACAACAAAGGGTATATCTGGGTTTTTGTAAGCGGACGAAATACTTCACGCAGGGGCATCATTTTCAAAAGCCGCCAACCTTATTCGATAAATGAGTTTGATAAAATCAAAGAAGCAGACATGACCTATCCCCAGCCCTGGTGGATTAACGGCAAAGGTTTCCTTTATTTGTTTACAAAATATACCAAAGGCAGGGAACTGTACTGGAGCACCAGTAAGGACGGGCTGCAATGGACAGAAGAGCAAAAGCTGGCGGGCATGGGTGGTCATTACCAGGTGTCGAATGTATGGAACGGGAAACTGGTGTCGGTTTTTAATTATCATCCTGGTGGCAATGTAGACAAAAGAACGAACGTATATGTTGCCCAAAGTTCCGACATGGGAAAAACCTGGACAACCGTTGACGGGAAACCTTTACAAACGCCCCTGTCGAATCCACAAAACAATGCACTGCTAAAGGATTACGAAAAGGAAGGCAAGTTAGTATACCTGAACGACCTCAATTTTGATGAGGAAGGAAACCCGGTTATACTGGCAGTGATAAGCAATGATTACAAACCCGGCCCTGGCGGTGATCCGCGGCAATGGGTGGTAATGCATTGGACCAACAACAACTGGCGTTTTGATACCGTTTGTACTTCTACTCATAACTACGACATGGGTTCTTTGTATATCCAAAAAAATCATTGGCAAATTGTTGGTCCAACCGATGCCGGTCCGCAGCAATATGGTACCGGTGGTGAAATGGTGATGTGGGAAAGTGAGGATGCCGGCAAAACCTGGCAAAAAAAGCATAAACTCACAGCAAAGAGTAACCGCAATCATGCTTATGCACGCAGGCCGGTTTCTGCCGATGCAGATTTTTATGCATTTTGGGCCGATGGCAATGCGGATACGTTTTCGGAATCGGTACTCTATTTCTGTAACAAAAAAGGAAATAAGGTTTGGAAGCTTCCGTACACCATGAAGGGAGATTTTGAAAAACCCGTATTGTTTAAATCACACTAATCACTACGGTTGACCAACAAAGCCGGTTGCAGTCCCGGCCTTCACGGCCGGTGCAACTTGCGCATAAAGTTCTCTTCCCGACGGGGTTTTCACCGCCCGGAATTGTGAGAAGGGTGAGACTCCGGCGAATAGAATAATCATTTTTCTCAGCGCAGTGGTCTCATGGCCAGGCCACATTGGCTTTTGATGAAGAGACCCCGGCACGACTTCTTTTTTCATCAGGGCTTTTTCAAAAATTTAAACAGTTCATTATCGGTGGTAAGTACAACACTGGTTTGACTATCAAGCGATCTTTCCAGCGTTTCCATGGATTTCATAAAGCTGTACAATTCCCTCGACTGGGCTGTTTTATTATAGGCGCCTGCATAAATAGATGTAGCGCTTGCATCTGCTTTTCCCCTGATCACCTGGGCGTCTTTAATAGCCGACGACTGAATTTCGGCAAGGTCAAGTTCTTTATTGCCACGTATTTTTAATGCTTCGCCCTGACCTTCAGATTTAAATTGTTCGGCAATCCTGTTTCTTTCACTGATCATCCTGTCGTACACCCTGTTCCTTACTTCCTCTACATAATTTACCCGCCTGAACCGGAAATCCAATATCCTGATCCCAAGATCAGCGGTTCTTTCGTTTACCTTTTTAAGGATCATGGATTCAATTTTATCGCGCCCAACAGAAATAGAATCCAGGTTTTCCAATTGTTCCAAAAAATCTTCTCCAATCTCTGGTTTACGGTTGGAGGAGCGTACAATATCTAAAAGTTCATGCGCGGCTACGGCATTGCGGGTTTCGCCATCCAGAATATCATCAAGCCTCGACTTGGCAGATCTTTCATCCTTCAGGCGAATAAAGAACTGCAGCGAGTTCGTGATCTGCCACCTGGCATAAGTGTCTACATAAATGAATTTCTTGTCTTTGGTAGGCACCTGGTTCGGGTGTCCGTCCCAGGCCAGGTAACGCTTGTCGAAGAACTGTACTTTTTGTATAAAAGGCAGCTTCATATGTACACCCGGTTTAACGCGGGGCGTTCCTACCGGTTTGCCGAACTGGGTAACTATTGCCTGCTCTGTTTCATTAAGAATAAATACAGAACCGGAAACAGCTATTACCGCCACTATTACTAAAACACCTATTATAATTTGTTTGGGTTTGATCATTATTGACTTATTTATGCGAAATACCACTATACAGTTTCATTCGCTTATGAATTATTTTGACGGGCTTGTTTTGTTACCGAGGTTCAGCAACGGCAACACATTGTTTCCTTTTTCATCCACCACTATTTTGTTGCCAATTTTAGGCAGGATCCTCTCCATTGTTTCGAGATAAATTCTTTTTTTAGTAACCTCCGGCGCCTTGATATATTCGGTGTACAACGATTCAAACCTGGCGGCATCACCGGTAGCGCCATTCACCCTGTTCAGCGCGTATGCTTCAGCCAGTTGAATGGTTTCCTTTGCTTCGCCCCTTGCTCTTGGAATAACGCTGTTGTATTCCGACTCGGCCTGGTTGATGAGCGTTTCACGTTCCTGCTGCGCCTGGTTTACACCATTGAAAGAAGGTTTCACCAAAGCGGGCGGGTTAACATCCTGCAGTACCACCTGGTCTATACGAATACCATTTTCGTATTCATCGCACAGCTTCTGCAACAGCACTTCCATATTGGTGGCTACTTCCTGGCGGCCAACCGTAAGCACTTCATTCACTGTTCGGTCTCCTACGGATTTGCGCATAGCCGATTCGGCCATATCCCTCAGCGAGCGTTCGGGATCTTTTACCCTGAAAAGGTATTGGAAAGAATTTTCGATCCTGTACTGAACCACCCATTCCACATCGGCCATATTCAGATCGCCGCTCAACATAGATGATTCTATGCTGAAGTCTTTGTCTGAATATTCGGAGCGGCTGTTGGCTCCGGTTGTCCGGAATCCAAATTCATGTTTGAGCTGGCGCTGAACGGGTATCTTGTACATTTTCTCAATGCCGAACGGAGCAATAAAATTAAGCCCGGGGTTTACTGTTCTGCTGTATTGCCCCAGGTTAAGCACCACACCCTCCTCTTCGGGTCCTACGGTTCTCACGGATGTGAGCAGCAGGATCAATACGAATAAACCAAGCAGGATTTTCTTTCCGTGTTTTTTTGCCAAATAGCGGTAGTACGCAACTTGCTGGTCGAAATCTGTCATTCTCAAAGATTTAAAAAATGGCAGGGGCCATTATGGTGACTAAAAACGCTGAAAATACGAAAGAATACCGGAAAACTGAAGCCAATCGGGGATTTGAGCGGTATTGAACCGTTAAAATTTAAAGTGATCTTTTCCTGGCGGGTCTTCACAGCCCGGCAACCGTGTTGAGCGTGAGACCTTCGGCGAATAGAATAATTATTTAACTTTTAGCGATTGGTCTTTATCAGCGCAGGGGTCATGGCCAGCCCACATTGGCTTTTGATGAAGGCCCCGGCGCGAATCGTGGTTTATGATTGCTTCGGATTTGGGATTTTCGACTTCGGATGTTATCCTATTGCTTAGCTTCCGGTGGCTTGCTTCGGTGTGCATAATTATTCTAACTAAATTAAAAATGCACCCGGCTTTTACCTACATTAATTTCTGTTTCCTGCTTGTTGTGTTTCTAAAATAAGCCATCAAAGATAAAATGAGCATTCCCGCTGCGGTAATATAGATCCAGGCGGGAATTGGCATGGGGTCACCGGCAGCATAGGAGTGTAATCCGGACAGGTAGTAATTCACCCCGAAATAAGTAAATACAATTGACCATATCGCCCACAGGCTCACAATATTAAAGGTTAGTTTGCCCCTCAGTTTCGGAACCAGTCTCAGGTGGAGCACCACGGCATAAAATATAACCGAAATAAATGCCCAGGTCTCTTTGGGATCCCAGCTCCAATACCTTCCCCAGCTTTCGTTGGCCCACATTCCTCCCAGGAAAGTACCTACGGCAAGGGCAAAGAGCCCAACGGTTAAAGCCATTTCATTTACTATGGTCATTTCTTTGATGGAATGCGCTATTTTGTTAGTGGGCTTTGCGCTGAACAGTATTAATGAAATCACACTTAATACTGCCGACAGCCCAAAGAATCCGTAACTGGAAGTGATGATGCCTACATGAACCATAAGCCAATAGGATTTCAGAACCGGTTCCAAAGGAGTGATCTGCGGATCGAGCATGGATCCTCCGTGTGCAAACCCCATCATGATCATGGCAACCAAAGCTCCGGCTGCGGGAATAAAGGCATTACGGTTCCTGTAAAGAATCAGTCCGGAGAGCACACCGATGCCTGAAATAAATACAATAGCCTCGTAACCGTTGCTCCAGGGAGCATGCCCGGAAAGATACCAGCGAACGGCTAAAGTTACTCCCTGAATGCCCAGCGCTACAATCATAATTCCCAACAGGGTTTTGGTGAGCATACGAATCATGCGATTATATTTCGACCCCGACGAAAACACTTCTGCAAAACCAAGCATGATCATACACATACCCAAAAAGCTGTAAGCTATCATCAGCCAAAAGAAAACGTTCAGATGATTATAGAGAATTTCCAGGTTGATTTTTGAGTTCGACGGAACAATCTCTTTGCCCCAAACCTGCTGGTATTCACGGATGTCTTCAATACTTTTATCCGCATTGTTATAGTTTCCGGTTTTCAAACCTTCTTTTACTCCATTAAAATAATTGGTCAGAATACGATAAGCTGCCTGGTCAATTTCTACAGCGTTTTCTTCAGCGCTATAAATCCAGCTCCTCCATGTTTGTGCCGGATCATTTTTTACAGGAATGATCCGGGTATAATATCCAAAAGCGATACTGCTAAAAATATTGAATCGTTCTGTAACTTCTATAATTCCTTTGTCGTAATTAGACTGGTCGGCTTTTCGCTTGCTGAAAGATTTGTTATACTGTTTTTCCAGCTTAAATATTCCGGTATTCGGGTCTGCAAGGTTTGTATAAGAAGTATAACCTTCTGCATTGGCGCCGGTTTCTTTTATCAGTTCGTCACCTCCTTTTTGGCCTACTTTAATCAGTGGTTCATTGGCCCAATAACCAGGATCAACCTGCATGGAAATAAACCATTGTTCCGAAGACAGGGTAAGCGATCCTTTTTGATATGTATCTTTCTTGTAAATCTTCCTGAGCATTTCCAGGGTGTGGGTATTCACGGGTTTAATGCGGCCCTGAAAATCCTGAACCAGGAGATGCCCGAATTTTTTAGCATGAACCGGGTCAACTATCCTGTTGGAACCGAGCTCACCGGGTTTTGCAAACTGGGCGGCCGGTCCGGGTGCATGCTCCGGGGCGATTGTCATATCATTTGTTCCAACGGTACTGTTCTGAGCGGAACAGGGCTTTATTCCCGGCGCCAAGAGCAATAAAAAAGGAAGAAGAACAAAACTTTTCCTGTGCATTTTTTTTAATGAATGATTCAATTTCCAGAAATGAGTGCCTTTCCAGAATAACGTGAAAAATAGTCCTGTAAACAATAGGAAATATCCAAAGTAGGTAACATTGGT
>CAMPJQ010000077.1 GCA_946886925.1 uncultured Terrimonas sp. | reverse complement strand
GAAGAAGGATGTTTTGTGATTGAAGGCCCTAAAATTACGGAAGAATTCCTGTTGCGTGCACAGGATAAAATACTTTCCCTCTATACTGTTAAAAGTTGGCTAAATAATAACGAAGCATTAATACAAGGGATGGATCCATCAGGAGTTTTTCTTATAGAAGAAGCCGATCTGGAAAAAATATCTTCCCTCAGCACGCCCAACCAGGTGCTCGCCATTGTAAAAAAAATGGAAGAACCGCATGAGGCTACAGTTCCCCCCCGCATTTTTTTGATGCTTGATGGTATCCAGGACCCTGGTAATTTTGGTACTATCATTCGCATAGCCGACTGGTTTGGTATTGGTACCGTTATATGCAGTAAAGCATGTGCAGATCTGTACAATCCTAAAGTTGTTCAGTCAACAATGGGTAGTTTGCTGAGCGTAAAGGTTATATATACAGAGCTTATTGACTGGTGCAAACAAAATGCCGGCGTTGCCATATATGCAGCCACATTGCAGGGAAAATCAATATATCAGTGCTCCCCTGTACTCAATGGAGCTTTGCTCATGGGTAATGAGTCGAAAGGTCTTCACCCGGAATTATTGCGTTTCTGCAAAGAACAAATAACCATTCCGGGGGTGGGGAAGGCAGAATCGCTCAATGCGGCAGTGGCTACGGGTATCCTGTTGTCGCATCTTGTACGGAAATAAATAAAAAAGCCTGTGTAAATTGCATAGCGTAATAGCTGACTTGCCAATCAAACAATCAACAAATCAACCAATGACAGTTCAATGGACAGGCGTATATCCTGCGCTTACTACAAAATTCACCTCCGGCGATGTATTAGATCTTCCGCTTTTTGAAAAGAACCTCGATGCGCAATTAAAAGCCGGCGTTAGCGGCATTATATTAGGTGGCAGCCTGGGGGAAGCCAGTGTGCTTACTGTGGATGAAAAAGAAAGACTGGTAAAATTTGCTGTTGAAAAAATTCAGGCCCGTATACCTGTAATTTTAAATATTGCCGAAGGCTCAACACGTGAAGCGGTACAGCAGGCGGCATTGGCAAAAGCATGGGGCGCTCACGGACTAATGCTGTTGCCTCCTATGCGGTATAAAAGCGATCACAGGGAAACCGTTACTTACTTTACTACTGTTGCCAACTCCACTGATCTGCCGGTTATGTTATATAATAATCCCACTGATTATAAAATTGAGATCACCCTGGATATGTTTGATGAATTGAGTGCCGTAAAAAACATTGAAGCGGTTAAGGAATCAACACGTGATACGACGAATGTAACGCGTATGATCAATCGCTTTGGCAAAAGGTTTAAAATACTTTGTGGTGTAGATACGCTTACTTTTGAAGAACTTGCCCTTGGCGCCGATGGATTGGTGGCAGGGCTGGTATGTGCTTTCCCGGCCGAAACCGTTGAACTGTACCGCCTGGTAAAAACCGGGAAATATGAAGAGGCATTGTTGCTATACAGGTGGTTCATGCCATTGCTTGAATTGGACATTCATCCTAAGTTGGTACAATACATTAAACTGGCAGAAGCGCAAACGGGTATTGGCAGCGAGTATGTAAGAGCACCACGCCTGGCGCTCATCGGTAAAGAAAGAGAACATGTGCTGAAAGTGATCAGTGATGCTTTAGCCTCCCGTCCGGTTCTCAGCGGTGACTGAATCCCACAACCGCTCACCGTTTTCACTTTTCACTACTCATCACTGACTACTGGTTACTCACCACTTCCCACTCACTAAAATCCCGTATCTTGGCGGATCAAAAAAATACAGGAATGAACGATATTGATATGGTAATGCAGAACGCACAGAACGCGTTTAACAGTTATAAAACCTTAAGTTCTGGACAACGCGCCAGTTTTTTAAATGAAATAGCAGCAGCAATTGAGGCGGCAAGAGCATCGCTGGTGCAGGTAGCTCATGAGGAATCAAATCTTCCTCTCCCACGCTTAAACGGAGAACTAACCCGAACGACCAACCAGTTAAAAATGTTTGCCCGCCTAATTGAAGAAGGAAGCTGGGTAGAGGCCGCCATTGATACGGCAGATAAAAACAGAACGCCTCCAAAACCTGATACGCGTAAAATGTTACTGCCTGCGGGTCCGGTGGTTATTTTTGGTGCAAGCAATTTTCCATTTGCCTTTTCCACTGCCGGTGGTGATACAGCCAGTGCCCTGGCTTCGGGCTCTTCGGTGGTCATTAAAGGGCATTCGGCTCATGCCAAAACTTCACAACTGGTTTTTGAAGCCATACAAAAAGCAATTGCAAAAACAGGGGTACATGCACATACAATACAACATGTATTAGGCTCCGGTAGCACTGTGGGTAAGGCCCTGGTGATACACCCCAACACTACTGGTGTAGGTTTTACTGGTTCTTTTAGCGGCGGTAAGGCTTTGTGGGAATATGCCAACCAGCGCGAAACGCCTGTTCCTGTTTTCGCGGAAATGAGCAGTATTAATCCGGTAGTTTTTTTACCCGATACACTGGAGCAAAACGCAACGGCACTGGCCAAAAGCTATGCGGCATCAGTTACACTCGGTATGGGACAATTTTGCACCAATCCGGGATTGCTGCTTGCGGTGCAAAGTGAAGCTTTGGATAATTTTTTAACGTTGCTCGGCGCGGAGATCACGCAAATTATCCCCCAAAAAATGCTGCATAACGGCATTCACGCATCTTATAATAAAGGATTGAACCAGGCATTGTCGCAAAAAGGCATTGAAAAGATAGGAGAATCCGAACAAGCGGCTGGTAACGGAGAGGCTTTTCCAACAGTAGCCAAAGTGAAAGGAAATATTTTCTTACAAAACCCGCATTTTAGGGAAGAAGTCTTTGGCCCTTATTCTTTAGCAGTTTGTTGTGATAGCAAAGATGAATTAACAGCGGTATTGAAACAACTAAAAGGACAGCTAACCACTACCGTTATGGCCACTGACACGGATATTGCCGCTAATCAGGATATTATTGACCTGCAAACAACACTGGCAGGAAGGATCATTTTAAATGATGTACCGACAGGCGTTGAGGTATGTGCCAGTATGGTACATGGTGGTCCCTACCCCGCTACTACGGATGCAAGGTTTACTTCGGTTGGCACTTCTGCAATTAAACGCTGGGTTCGGCCGGTTTGTTTCCAGGGCTTTAACAACAGCATGCTGCCCGATGCGCTGAAAAACAACAATCCGCAGAATATATGGCGAATAGTGAACAATGAATGGACAAATGCAGCGATCTAAACAGGTTGTATAGCCAAAAAGATGAAAAAAACTTTTTTTTGCATAGATGCGCACACTTGTGGCAATCCTGTCCGCCTCGTGGCTGGAGGTGGCCCTGTTTTGCACGGGAAAAACATGAGTGAAAAAAGGCAGCATTTTTTGAAGGATTACGACTGGATAAGAAAAGGGCTGATGTTTGAGCCCCGCGGTCACGATATGATGAGCGGAAGCATTTTATATCCACCGCACGACCCTGCAAATGATGTGGCCGTGTTGTTTATAGAAACCAGTGGCTGTCTGCCCATGTGCGGTCATGGCACTATTGGCACCGTAACCATAGGGCTGGAGGAAGGATTGATTGTGCCGCAGTTACCGGGCGTTATACGCATGGAAACCCCTGCCGGGCTGGTACAGATCAGTTACAAACAGGAAGGGAAAAAAATTAAATCTGTAAAACTTATCAATGTCCCCTCTTTTTTGGCCGAGGAACGACTAACTGCGGATTCCCCTGAACTGGGAGAACTGGCGTTTGACGTTGCTTATGGCGGTAATTTTTATGCTATAATAGATGTACAACCTCATTTTAAAGGATTGGAAAATTATACCGCTGATAAATTAATTGCATGGGCAAGAGAACTGCGAACACGCATCAACGAAAAATATGAGTTTGTTCATCCCGATGATCCTACCATAAAAGGTTGCTCACACATTTTATGGACAGGTGCTGTTTTGGATAAAAATGCTTCAGCACGCAATGCCGTTTTTTACGGTGATAAGGCTATAGACCGTAGTCCCTGCGGTACCGGCACCTCTTCCCGCATGGCCCAGTGGTACGCTAAAGGCCGGCTCAAAAAAGGAGATGTTTTTATTCACGAGAGCATCATCGGCTCAACATTTACAGGAACCATCGAGGAAGAACTGAACATACACGGAAAACCTGCTATTCGCCCCGGCATTGAAGGCTGGGCAAGAGTTTACGGTTATAATACGATTACAGTTGATCCTGAAGATGATCCTTACGCCTATGGTTTTCAGGTAATATGAAGTGGTGGTAAGTAGTAAGTAGTAAGTGCCCGGAGCCCAGAACCAATCAACCGATCAACTAATTAACCAACCACCACCCACTCCCCCATTCTGTCTTATCTTTGCGTCTTAATCTATTTCATTACATCAATCTTACAGTTATGAGCTTAGGTTATTTCAGCTATCCTTTACCTGCTAATGAGCCTGTATTGAACTATTCAGCAGGCAGCAATGAAAAGACCATCTTAAAAAAAACATTGTCGGAACTCAAAAAAGAACCTGCGGATATTCCTATGTATATTGGCAGTAGGGAAGTGAGAACGGGAAAGAAAACTGCCATTCATCCGCCACACGAGATCAATCATATACTGGGATATTTTCACGAAGGCAATGAAAAACACATACAACAGGCTATTGATGCCGCACTGGCGGCCAAAGCCGCATGGGCTGATATGAGCTGGGAGAACAGGGCGCATATTTTTCTGAAAGCCGCCGATCTTATCGCTACAAAGTACCGTTCTTATATGAATGGTACTACCATGCTTGGTCAAAGCAAAAACGCCTACCAGGCAGAAATAGATTCGGCCTGCGAGCTCATTGATTTTTTACGGTTTAACGTGCATTACCTGAGCGAAATATATAAACAGCAACCGGTAAGTTCGGCAGGTATTCATAACCGCATGGAATGGCGGCCGCTGGAAGGCTTTGTGCTGGCTATTACTCCTTTTAATTTTACAGCCATTGGGGGCAACCTGCCTACTTCTGCAGCCATGTGCGGTAATGTGGTGGTATGGAAACCCGCCAATACACAGGTTTTTGCCGCTCAGATGTTCATGCGCATTTTAAAGGAAGCGGGTTTACCCGATGGTGTGATCAATTTGATTTATGTGGACGGGCCAACGCTTGGTAAGGTTTGTTTCGCCCACCGCGATTTTGCAGGGGTTCATTTTACAGGATCTACGGGTGTATTCAATTCCATGTGGAAAAGCATAGGTGAAAATATTGCTTCTTATAAAAGTTATCCACGTATTGTGGGCGAAACAGGTGGCAAGGATTTCGTTATCGCCCATAAAAGCGCTGATGCTGCCGTGCTTGCTACCGCATTGTTGCGCGGGGCTTTCGAATTCCAGGGTCAAAAATGCTCCGCTGCTTCAAGAGCCTATATTCCAAATAATATTGCGGAAGAAGTAAAAAAGAAACTGGTGGCGGGCGTGAAAAGTTTTAAAATGGGAACAGTGGAAGATTTTTCGAATTTCATTAACGCAGTCATAGATGAAAAAGCTTTTGATAAGATCAAATCATATATTGATAATGTAAAAAAAGACAAGAAAGCCGAGGTGCTGGTGGGTGGCAAATGCGATAAGAGCAAAGGCTATTTTATTCAGCCTACAGTAATAGAAGCAAAGGATCCGAAGTATATTACCATGTGTGAAGAGATCTTTGGACCCGTATTAACCATATATGTATACAATGCCAATAAGTTTGAAGAAACGCTGCAACTGGTAGATGAAACTTCGCCTTATGCATTAACCGGTTCTGTGATTGCGAAAGACCGGGCCGCGGTAGAGCTGGCTACGAATAGGCTACGCCATGCAGCCGGTAATTTTTATATTAATGATAAGCCCACGGGTGCAGTGGTAGGCCAGCAGCCTTTTGGCGGTGCAAGAGCAAGTGGCACCAACGATAAAGCCGGCAGTATGCTGAACCTTTATCGCTGGCTGAGCGCCAGAACCATTAAAGAAACTTTTAATCCGCCGGCAGATTATGCCTACTCTTTTTTAGGTGAAAAATAAGTTACATTCGCTATCAAAAATATTCATGCATTGAAAACCATTCTTGATCCTTACCAGTTAAACCTCACCATACAGCGCCTGGCATACGAGATTATTGAACGCCACAGCGACCTGGACAATACTGTATTGATCGGCATTCAGCCCCGCGGGGTTTTTTTGAGCGACAGGATAGCAGCTCATATCCGCCAGTTGGTTCCTTCGGTTTCCATGCATTATGGCAAACTGGATATTACTTTTTACCGTGATGATGTACGCAGCGAACTTCACGAAGCCAATAAAACGGATATTCCATTTTCAATTGAAGACAAAAAAGTAGTGCTGATTGATGATGTGCTCCATAAAGGCAGAACCATTCGTGCTGCATTGGATGCGCTGCTTGCCTTTGGCCGTCCTGATCAAGTGGAGCTGTGTGTATTGATTGACCGCCGCTTCAGCCGCGAATTGCCCATACAACCCGATTATTGCGGCAAAGCCATAGACTCCATCATTTCACAAAAAGTAAAGGTGGAATGGGACAAGGAAGAAGTGGTATTATATTGAGTTAAGTTGCAAACCGCCTATTTTCATTGACTACTGAATATGATACAGCTCATCAAACGTACGAAACTGGTATATTCTATATACAACTTCTTTCATAAAAATCAATTGGCACATAATGTACCGTTGTATAAAAAGTTAGGATTACAGAAAAAATATTATTCTTCCCTGTCAAGCAAAGACTTCGCAGGTTTGCCGAAAAATTTATCTGAAAGCGTTACAATAGAAAAACCAAAGCTTGCAGCATGCGCACTTTTCAGCAGCATAAGTGATCGCGCCAAAGAAAATCTCCTTGCATTTGACAATAAAGGATTTGCTATTGTTGATAATTACCTCTCTGTTCAACAGGCAGAGGCGATTAATGCTGAAATCAGCGAATTGCTGGAACAGGGAAAGCTGAAGTTAAATGAACGCAATAAAATCATGTTTGCCATTCATGCTTCCAGCCTGTTATGGAATACCGGTAACAATGAGGGCATTAAAGAAGTGCTTTCTGTTTTGCTCGGAGGTAAAGCGATACTTTTTCAAAGCATTAATTTTTTAAAAGGCAGTGAGCAGGCAACGCACTCCGACAGCATCCATATGACTACCTTTCCATTAGGAGGACTGTTGGGTGTGTGGATTGCGCTGGAGGATATTACGGAAGAAAACGGGCCTTTGCATTATTATCCCGGTAGCCATAAGTTACCCTATTATTTGAACGGCGATTATGGCAATGACGGAAATGCATTGTTCCTGGGAAATAAATCCTATGCTGATTACGAGAAAATGATAGCGGAAAGAATCAAAACGCAAAAACTGGAGAAAGTAAAGTTTTTTGCAAAAAAAGGAGATCTGATCATATGGCATGCCAATCTTTTTCATGGTGGCGATCCCCATCTCAATAAAGAGAAAACCCGGAAGAGCATGGTATTTCATTATTTTAACGAAAATGCGATCTGTTATCACGAAATAACCCAAAGACCAGCACTGATAAAGCAATATCGTTAAGGCATACACGAAATTTGAATGCTGAATCACAACCGGGTATACTGCTCATCCATTTCTGCTATTTTACCTTAGTTTTGATATAAACCGAATTTAATTTCCCCATGAACAAATTGCCAAATATATTTTATCTTCTGTTCACAACTATATGCCTTCTCAACTGCAAGCCGGTTGCCCAAAAATCTGTTACTGACAATATAAATATAAAAAAGCAGGTAACGCTTCAACTCGATCCCGGTGAAAACAATCCCCGCAATAGCGAGGGAGATTTCATCACACTGAAGGACGGGCGTATTCTTTTTATTTA
Source organism: uncultured Terrimonas sp. (assembly GCA_946886925.1). Next base: position 1,049 of record CAMPJQ010000077.1, on the reverse strand, counting down.
TACACACTATACCGGTTCCTCTACCAGCGACCACGCTCCCGCTTACCTGGCAGGAAGAATCTCGGATGATGGAGGAAAAACCTGGACGCAGGAAGATAAACGCATTATTGAGAATGAAGGTAACATGAATGTGATGTCGGTTTCCCTGCTGCGACTGCAAAACAACAATATCGCCTTGTTTTATCTGCGTAAAAATTCAGAACAGGATTGTATTCCCCTGATGCGGATTTCAAAGGATGAAGCCAGAACATGGAGTGACCCTGTTGCATGCATAACAGATAAAAAAGGGTATTTTGTTTTAAACAATAATCGTGTAATCCAATTACAAAGTGGAAGATTGCTGATGGCGGTAGCTTTGCATGCAGCACCTGGCGGCAAATGGCAAAACAAAGCCGCATTGTATAGTTATTATTCTGATGACAATGGTACGAATTGGAAAAATAGTGGACAGGTGCCCGACAGCACCGCTATCGTTACCCAGGAACCTGGCGTGGTTGAACTTGCGGATGGCTCCATAATGATGTTCATCAGAGCCGGTGGTGGCATGCAGCAATTGTCTTTTTCAAAAGACCAGGGCGAAACCTGGAGCCATATTGAGCCGGCTAATGTTAAATCTCCGCTATCACCCGCTTCTGTTGCAAGGATTCCAGCAAGCGGGGATTTGGTTTTGATATGGAACAATAACGATGGCAGTGACCCTGCGACCAGAAATAAGCGTACACCGCTGAATATCGCTATTTCAAAGAATGAAGGAAAAACCTGGCAAAACATCAAAACAATTGAGAGCAACCCCGATGGCTGGTATTGTTATACCGCCATTCATTTTTACAAAAAGTATATTCTATTGGCCTATTGCGCCGGCAGTCAATCTAAAAAAACCCATCTATCGGTATCCCGTATCAGTCGTATTAGCCTGCGAAATCTTTACAGCAACCATGAATAGTATTGGTTTGCGCAACCATTAGAGGCAATTCATCGTATATTTCCAGCAGAAACTTGCATCCGGCAGGATTTTATTGTAATTTAATATCCCATCCCTCCATTATTCC
>CAMPJQ010000076.1 GCA_946886925.1 uncultured Terrimonas sp. | reverse complement strand
TAATGATGCCTATCAATAATCAAACACAGGCCAGCCAGGCCATTGATTATATCAATCCCAATGATATTGCATCCGTTGAAATATTGAAAGACGCGTCTTCTACAGCCATTTATGGTGCAAGGGGTGCCAACGGGGTTATTTTGATCACTACCAAACGCGGAAGATCGGGCCCCGGAAAAGTTACCTATGATGTGGATGTAAGTGTTCCAACCATCGGGCCTATCAGAACCAAGGTATTAAATGCGAAAGAATTCTTAGCGGTGGAAGATCTGGCTTACCAAAACATGGCAAAATATGATCCTGCAGGATGGGCCGCCGGCAAATATGTGGGCAGAAACCCTGCATTGGCCAGAACAGACCCCAGGCTTTTCGACAGCAATGGCAATCCAAAATATGATACCAACTGGCTGGAAGAAGCCACGCAAAACAAGCTTTCGCAAAATCACCAGCTGGGTTTTTCCGGCGGCAATGAGCACAGCACTTTTTCAGCTTCACTGGGTTACCGGAACGATCAGGGGTTACTGTTAACTTCTTACCTGAAGCGCTATTCCGCAAGGTTTTCGTTCGACAGCGAGATCAAGCCCTGGTTAAAAGTAGGTGGTACATTAACCTACAACAACCAGCAGGAAAATATAGTAGACCAGAGCGACCAGGTGCCGCGCAGCATCGTGGAAGATTTTCCTTTTATGCCTGTAAAATATGAAGACGGCACCTGGGCCGACAACAGGAACTATCCCAATGCCGAAGGCCGCTTTAATGTGGTGCACCGGTTAATGGATACCAGGTATATATTAAATACACAAACTACTATAGGAAGCGTTTACTCCAATATTAACCTTGCCAAAGGTTTGGAAATGCGCACGGTATTGGGTACAAATGTTCTGGCACAGGAAAACCTGCAATCGCAGAGCCGTACTTTGGCCATTAACCAAAAAGGTACGGCCAATGCAGACAACAGGAGAGAAACTTTCTGGTCGCTGGAAAATTACTTTACCTACAACAAACGATTCAATGAAATACATTCTATTACCGGTTTGTTAGGGCTCTCCTGGCAGGAAACCGACTTTTACAGAAGCGGCGCCAGTATCCAGAACTTTTCAACGGATTATTTTGGGTTTAACAATCTGGGTGCCGGCAGTACCAGTCCGGGCTACAGCTCTAATAGCTCAAAGTTCGCCTTTAACTCTTATTTTGGAAGGATCAATTATAGCCTGAAAGACAGGTATTTGATAACATTTACCGGGCGTGCAGACGGGTCTTCCAAATTTGGAGAAACCAAGAAATATGCTTTCTTCCCCTCTGCAGCACTGGCATGGAGAGTTTCAGAAGAAAGCTTTTTACGCGATAATGCAACCATCTCAAATTTAAAGCTGCGTACCAGTTACGGTGTTACAGGCAACTCCGAAATACCATCTTATTCATCCCTGTCCCTGCTGAGTTCTAACTATGCTGCAATAATCAATAACGCCCGGGTGGGGGGAACAGGCATCAACAGGCTGGCTAACCCCGATTTAAGATGGGAGAAAACAGCCCAAATGGATTTTGGTGTGGAGTTAGGTCTTTTGAACAACCGGATCACATTAGAAGCCGATTATTATTACAGGAAAACCACGGATATGCTGCTGGATGCACCGGTACCCCGTACCAGTGGGTATGGCAGCATTCGGAAGAATATAGGCTCTATGGAAAACAAGGGAATAGAACTGGGGTTAAATGCTGTTATTATTGATAAGGAAAACTTCAACTGGAGTTCTACTTTTAATATCTCCATAAACAAAAACAAAGTGCTTTCCTTAGCCACTCCTGCCGACATTTTTAATGTGGGCGGCGCCAATTTTACCAACCCCACCAATATCATACGCATAGGTGAAGCGGCTGGTTCTTTCTGGGGTTTGGTGCGCCTGGGAACATGGAGCGAAGCCGAAAGAGCGGAAGCAGCCAAATTTGTGAGCTACCGCAACGGACTGACCATACTGCCCGGCGATATCAAATACTTAGACGTAAATGGTGATTACGCCATTACGGATGCCGATCGCATGATCATTGGCAATGGCAGCCCGGATGGCTGGGGTTCATTCATCAACAATTTCCGCTACGGGAACTTTGGTTTGCTGATTGATCTGCAGTATTCCTATGGTAATGATATTCTGGACATGACTTCCCACTCCAGCGAAGACCGCGTTTCACTGGCCAACAGCTATAAAACCGTATTGAATGCATGGACGCCTGAAAACCAGAACACGCCTATTGCAGAATTGCGCGATACAAGAGCCGGGTATGTAACCAATGTGGATACACGCTGGATTAAAGATGGTTCGTTTATACGCGGCAGAAACCTTTTACTGAGCTATGATTTTTCACATAACGTTACTGAAAAATTAAGGTTAAGCAAGCTCAGAATTTATGCCTCCGCTCAAAATGCTTTCATTTTTGCCAGCGATGAACTGACCACCGATCCGGAAACAACGCCTACAGGCGGTTATGCAGATGATGGAAGGAATGTGTTCTCACAGGGGCAGCACTGGCACAGCTACCCTAAACCAACCATTTATCTTTTGGGCGTAAACATCGGACTCTAACTCATTAAAACAATTTAAAGACATTCGATATGAATTTTAATATAATAAAAAAGGCAGGCGCTCTTATCCTTTGCGGAACGATGCTGCTGGCAACGGGCTGCAAAAAATTCCTTGAAGAGCAGGATCCTTCCAACTTAACTCCCGATAACTTCTATACTATACCCGAGCATGCGGAAGCAGCTATCGCGGCTGTATACGCCGATACCCGTTTCTTTGGCGGTGGCGCAGGTATTTTTTCTTCCAACTGGCAACTGCTGGAGGCGGTTACGGGAACTTCCACAACGGAAACAGCGCAGAACTCCGATCTCAATAACCTGTATTCATTGGTATACGATGGCAATACCGGGCATATTATCAATTGGTGGAACGGACTGTACAGGGTGATCGCAAATGCCAACCTGGCGCTTGATAAAATTCCCGGTATAACGCCGATGGATGAAGCACAAAAAACAAAGATCCTGGGTGAAGCCAAATTCCTGCGTGCCTGGGCATATTTCTACGCCGTAAGGTTATGGGGTGATATTCCTTTGATCACAACACCTCAGTCGGCCACTTCGGAAGACTTTTTCCCTGGCCGTGCTGCACAGGAAGATGTGTATAACCTGATCGTGAAGGATCTCACAGAAGCGGAAGCAGCAGGATTGCCCTGGATGGACGCTTCCGGCAGGGTTTCACTGGCCGCCGTAAAAGCACAATTGGCAAGGGTATACCTTACCATGGCGGGACAGCCTCTTAATAAAGGAGCGGCTTACTATCAGTTGGCGGCCGATAAAGCAAAGGAAGTAATTGATTACGCCAATGCCAACCCCGGTGCTATCAACCTTTTTGATACTTACGGTGAAGTGCATCATGTTAATACCGAAAACAAGCTGGAACATCTTTTTGAGCTCCAGTACCTTGCCGATGTTGCCGGCAACCCCATGGAAAATATGTTCCCCAACTTTAAGCCCGTTAGTGTTTACGGTGCTAACGGCACGGGGAGCACGGTACCCACTTTATCTTTTTACGAGTCGTATGAACCCGGCGACTTAAGAGCAAAAGACCAGGAAGGTTATTTTTATACCAGCTATTACCACAATGGCGATGGCGCTCCTTTTGACCTGGGTGCACCCTATATTTTTAAACACTTTAATGTAGTAGCATTTGGCAGCCCGGGCGTAAAAGGCAGCGCACGTAACGATTTGAATGTGCCGCAGATCCGCTATGCAGAAGTGCTTTTAATTTACGCCGAAGCGCAGAATGAAGTAGCAGCGGGCAATCAAAGCGCGTATGATGCATTTAAAAGGATCAGGGACAGGGCAGAGCTGGTAACTCCTGCTATCGGCACTTATACACAGGAAACTTTCCGTGAAGCCGTATGGAGAGAACGCTGGCATGAACTCTGCTACGAAGGCATTACCTGGTTTGATATGGTACGCCTGAGAAAAGTATACAACGAAACCACCAATGGCTTCGACAACTTTGTTGGACATGTCAATAAAAGCTCCAACCAGCCTTTGCAGGAAAAACACCTGCTGTTCCCGCTTGGTGTACAGGAAATGCTTAATAATCCTAATCTTACTCCGCAAAACCCGGGTTATCCGCAATAAATAAATTGTAGGTAAGGATTTACAAAAAAGGGCGGCAGATGAACTGATCATCTGCCGCCCTTTTTGTAATGCCATTATTGAAAGTAACTCAGGTTACTGTTAATTATACCCTGGATTTTGAGTAATTGTTCCACTGCTGTTATCTATTTCTCTTTGAGGATAAGGCAGTAGCCTGTGTTTTTCCGGCACAAAAGTCCGTTTTGGTTTATAAGTTCCTTCCGCGGGAAGCGCATTATATACTTCTTCTGCAAGTCCCCAGCGTACAAGGTCAAAATGACGGTCGCCACCTTCAAATGCCAATTCCGCTTTACGCTCATACATGAGATCATTAAAAGTAGGCGCTGCAATAGGATCCAAACCCGCCCTCTCACGTACCCGGTTAAATGATTCCGCTGCGGCTGCAACACCCACCGTTCTGTTTGCAGGCCCGCCTCCATTAAGATTCATAATGGCTTCGGCATGTATCAACAATACATCTGCAAAGCGAATAGCAGGTATATCCAGCCCGGGACTAAAATTAACCACCACATTTTTAAACGGTTGTTGAAATTTGATGCAAACAACAGGTGACTGGTTGTTCGGCGCTTTTAATATATCGGTAACGCCATTGTAGGTAACCATATCTACGTTACGTTTAGCTACCGTTGCGGCTTTTCTTACATCATCCGTTTCATAAGAATCATAAAAGTTTTCGGTAGCGCTCACCAATCTCCAGCCTGCTCCTGTTTGCTCATCATGCGTACCACCCCATACATCATTAGGAAGCATTATCATACTGGTAATAGGGTTTGAGCCTTCCCTTGCGCCGAGCGCCCACAACGTTTCATCGTTTATTTCATGCTCAATGGTAAACAGGTCAGAATAAGTGGGATAAAGGCTATGCTTACCCGAATTAATAACCATTTCAGCCGCGCTTTTAGATTCCGGCCATTTCTTTTGATACGCGTATGCTTTAGCCAGTAAACCCCATACCGCACCTGCACCCGGACGACCTTCTTCATGATCGAAAGAAAGCTGTGATGTTGCAGCTACAAGACTGCTTTCAATGGTAGCCCAGATTTCTTCCTCTGTTGCGCGGATTGCTGCAGCTTCAGCATTGAGTGGATCATACAATGGAACGCCGCCATAACGGATAACTTCAGTAAAATAACCGTATGCCCGTAAAAAATTCGCCTCTCCCAGAATCCGCTTTTTTTGCGTTTCATCCATATCAATATCAGGTACATGCGCCAATACATCACTTGATCTTTTGATTACCTGGAAATACTCTTTGTAGCTGTTCAAACTAAGGTCGTTTTCCGTATTCTGGTTGGCCCTGAATTCGCTCATGGCTATGAAATCGGGATAATTGTCATTCATATAACCGATATCGCTAAAGGTTTCCATGCCACACCATTCTTCTCCGCCCAGAGCTTCTTCGTCCGACAGCGGGGTATATGCACCAGCCAGGGCAGCTTCTGCCTGCTCTGCTGTTTTCCAGAATGCCGCATCGGTAAGCTCGTGCGGATCCTTATCCAAAAAACTTTTCGAACAACCGTTCAATAAGCCTGTTATTAAAATGAATATGATATATTTTTTCATCTGATTGACAATTAAAAATTAAAGTTTACGCCTATGATATAAGCTTTTGCCTGCGGATAAACACCACGATCTACACCGTACATATTACTGCTTGAGCCTAAATCAGCACCCACTTCCGGATCGAAACCAGTGTATTTGGTGATGGTGATAAGGTTTTGGAATGTTACAAATGCACGTAGTTTTGATATGCCTTTACCAATAAGGTTATCACCAAAAGTGTACCCCACGGTTAAATATTTCATACGCAGATAACTTCCGTCTTCAATGTAAAGCGTACTGTATGTTCTGTTGTTGTTCAAATCTTTTACGCTAACCCTTGGTACGGAGGTGTTGGTATTGGAAGATGTCCAGCGGTCCAGTATCTCAGTTCCGTTGTTATAACCCGTACCCTGCATTAACATTCCGCCGAGTTTCAAACCATTGAATATTTTATTCCCCTGGCTACCAGACCAAAGCATACTAATGTCGAACCCTTCATAACCGGCAGCAATATTCAGAGCATAGGTAAACTGGGGGAAACTGTTGCCCGCATTAAAGCGGTCTTTAGCGCTAATGGAACCGTCGCCATCAAGGTCTGCAAATTTTACATCGCCCGGTGCAGCATTTGGCTGAATTACTGCTCCATCTTTATTTTTATAATTGTCTATTTCGCTTTGAGACTGGAAAAGACCGAGTGCATCCAGCACATAAAAATGACCTATCGCTTCACCTTCGGATGTTCTGCCTACATAAGTATTCTTATAATCCGATACGAATATTTCTTTTGCACCGGCAACACCCAGTGATTTCAATTTGTTTTTTACAGTGGCAACACTGGCAGTAACCTCGTAATTAAACTTTCTGGTGGCAGAACTTCTGTAGGTACCGCTTACCTCAAAACCCTTATTGGATACCGTACCTGCATTGCGATAAGGAGCAACTCCAACGCCATAGGAAGATAATAAGGGTACCTGCACCAGGATATCGCTGGTTTCTTTATCATAATAATCAGCGGTAAATGACAGCCTGTTACTAAGGAAGCTGATATCAATACCCAGGTCAGTTTGTGTAGTAAACTCCCATTTAATGGTATTATTAGCCAACCGGTTCTGTGCCACCGCAGCAAATTGGTCACCATTAAGTGTGGGGGAACCTACGCCGCTTATTGTACTAAAAAACTGGTAATTGCTGATCTTATCATTTCCTAACTGTCCCCAGCTTCCGCGTATTTTAAGATCAGAGATCACATCGGCCACACCATCAAAGAATTTCTCCTTTGAAATTCTCCAACCGGCAGATACAGAAGGGAAAGTGCCCCAGCGTTTCGCAGGTGCAAATTTGGATGAGCCATCCCGGCGTATATTAGCGGCGAACAAATATTTTCCATCGTATTCATAAATTACCCTGCCAAAATATGCCTGTAATGTATAATCATCGGCACTTCCATTGGGATGATCCGGGAAAGTTCCTGCATTGCTAAAATAACGTAAAGCCTTTTCCTGGTTGCTGAAATTTTTTGCTGTTCCCGAATTAAACCACTCAGCAATACCCTCCTCTGCCGACATCCCGGCCAAAGCGGCGACATGGTGTCTGCCAAATGTTTTATCAAAACTTAGCGTATTGTTCCATATCCATGTGCTGCCGGTATTGTAGGATTCAGATAAACTGTTTTCTGTAAGTCCACGTCCGCCGCCGGGCGCCATTGCCGTAAAGCCTTTGTTTTTTGAAAATCCCCAGCTATAGGCCATGTCTGATTTAGCTGTAAACATGTCAAGGAACTTGTATTCCAGATAAACATTCCCGCCCAAATTGGCGCCTTTGTTCATAATATCCCTCGCGTTTAAAGATGCTACCGGGTTTGGAAAATCTCCCGATGGCGTGCCGTAAATACCTGCTTCTTCATCCTGCCATACAGGTATGTTACGCATATTAAATAAAGCAGAACTCAACACACCAGTGTAAGAGCCACGTATTTCAGCGGTTTTCTGCGTTGATAACACTACTGAAATATTTTCTCCCAGTGTGAGGTTTTTGGCAATTTCATGCTGACTGTTGAATCGAATATTATATCTTTTAAAATTGCTGTTCATTACTATTCCATCGTTATTCAGGTAGCCAAGGCTAAAGGAATAATTGGAACGGCTTGAACCACCCCTGACAGCAAGATCATAATTGGAGATATAAGCAGGCTTTAAAACTTCCTTAAACCAATCCGTTCTTGTTACTGCATTTTCAGGATTGTTATAGTAATCCCATATTGGATCACTGGTTGGTGTACCGTCATTCGTTAGTGCTTCCTTATGAATAGTATTTCGTTCTTCTGCGGTTAGCGCAGTTGGCATTCTCCATGCCTGCTGTATACCCTGGCTTGTATTAAATGATACACTTGTTTTTTGATCACGCATACCCTTTTTGGTAGTTACAATTACCACCCCATTGGCGCCTCTTGATCCATATATAGAAGCTGAAGCTGCATCTTTTAATACAGATACGCTCTCAATATCCGCGGGATTAAGACCAGAAATACCACCAGATATAATACCATCTATAACGTACAGCGGACTATTATCGTTGATGGAGCCTGCTCCCCTGATCCTTATCTCAACACCTGCACCGGGCTCGCCTGAGTTTTGTATAACCGTTACGCCTGAAGCACGACCCTGCAGAGCGTGAGCAGCAGACTGGCTGATACCCTGGGTAAGCTTATCGCCGGAAACGGTAGAAATGGATCCGGTAACATCTACTTTTTTTTGTGTACCAAAACCAACTACAACGATTTCTTCATTTGTATCGCCTTTTTTAATTAACACGATATCTACAGGACCGGATGCTGATACTGAAACTTCCTGGGTTTGAAACCCAATGGATGAAACTACCAGTACTACTTTTTGCTGCGAAAGTTGAAGCTTAAAGTTCCCCCCTGCATCTGAACTTGTTCCTACTGCAGTTCCCTTCACCAGGATAGAGGCGCCAGCAACAGGATCGCCATTCTCATCTTTAATACTACCCGTTACATCTATGTTGGATAACGCGGTTTCCTTCGGATCCAAAACAGGTCTCCTCCTGATGGCAATTGCTTTATCATCAAATTGATGGTCCGACAGTTTCTGAATTTCTTTAAATACTTTGTATACAGAGAGATTCCCGGGTGGAAGATTAATTTCTTGCGGCCCAACTTCTCCATTTACCCTAATGAAAAAGGAAATAGTTAAAAAGGCAGTAAATTTCATAATCCTGACCGTCCGGGAGAACTTTCTTCGCTTTATAGGAAAACGATTAAAAGATGGGATCATAATTGTGTTAGTTTAGTTTACATTATTA
>CAMPJQ010000075.1 GCA_946886925.1 uncultured Terrimonas sp. | reverse complement strand
TGTAAAAATGATAGTAAGTACCATTCTCATTTATATCTAAGAAATTGACAGTACTATCATCACCCTTAGAGTAATACTTTCCAGATATATCTTTATTGCAAGAGCGTAAATCTAAACAGCCTTGAAAAACCAAAGAAAAAAAAGAGATAAACAAAGTTGTTTTAATTCCTTTAAGCATTTTGTTATTAATCGGTTTTTAACTGATATGTAGCATAAAGCGAAAATCGACGAAAGCCTTGGCCCGAACCATATTTTACGACGTGAAGTTATTCTTTGTGCAAGTATTTCTGCATCATCTGATAATATAGGATGGCTTATCCAACCTCGTATAGTTGAGGTTGTGGGAACAGGTAGCTGCTTTATCGGTAAACTTGTATTTGGTGCTCTTGATGGCACAGGACAGCAGTAATGCCCCTGTTCTGTAAATTGCCGGCACAGGAAGAAAATGAATGCCGATATTGATTCTTTTCTTACCTTTCCTTTATATAAAAAAGATTACAAATAGTGAGAAAGCTTGGATTTGCATGTGTATTGATCAATCTGACATTTATTACACATGCCCAAAACGGTACCCAACAGGATTTTAAACCTTATGATCAAAAAGTCCCCGGCACACAGCTTAACTTAAAAATGGTTCCCGTTCACGGCGGATCATTTACCATGGGCAGCAACGCTGCAGACAATGCAAAGCAACCTGATGAAATACCCGCCAAAAAAGTAACGGTTTCTTCTTTCTGGATGGGTGCGTACGAAGTAACGCATGATATCTTCGATGCTTTTTTCCGTGATGAGGGCACACCCGTTGGTTCTGAAGTGGATGCGGTAACACGGCCCACTCCGCAATATATAGATCTTAGCTGGGGAATGGGCAAAACGGGGGGGTACCCCGTTAACAGCATGAGCCAGGACGCCGCGCTGATGTTTTGCCGCTGGCTGTATAAAAATACGGGCATTTTTTATCGCCTGCCTACAGAAGCAGAATGGGAGTATGCCTGTCGTGCCGGCAGCACAACGGTTTACCCTTTTGGCAACGACCCAAAGGAATTGGGCAAATATGCATGGTATAAAGACAATAGTAAGAAAAAATACCATAAAGTAGGAGAAAAACAGCCCAATACATTAGGCTTATATGATATGCTGGGAAATGTTTCGGAATGGACGCTGGATCAATATGATGAAAAATATTTCGAAAAATTAAGTGACAGTGCCGCCGATCCGCTTACGCCACCGGCAACCCGCTACCCCAGGAGTATAAGAGGTGGAAGTTTCTTAGATGAAGCAGAAGGATTAAGAAGTGCAGATCGCCAGCACTCGGAGTCTTCGTGGAACAAAAGAGATCCCCAGATACCGAGAAGCCGTTGGTGGCTCACCGATGCCATGTTTGTAGGATACAGGATAGTGCGGCCCGAAAAACAACCCACAGCAGAGGAAGCAGAAACATTTTATAATAAGTATTTAAACAAATGATTGCTCACATAAAACAAGTTGTATGAATAAGAATAATTCTTCAAATCAATCAACCCGGAGAGAATTTGTAAAAAACTCTTCTCTTCTTGCGGGTGGTTTACTGGCTGCACCATTATTTTCAAAAGCCAATTATTTTTCCGGTGCTGATGATACCATAAAAATAGCATTGATAGGTTGCGGAGGCCGGGGAACGGGCGCCGCTACCCAGGCTTTATCCACCAAGCAAAACGTGAAGCTCGTGGCAATGGCGGATGCCTTCCAGGACAGACTCGACAAATCATACAATGCCATTTCGGAAGAAATAGATGCCAAACGCATTGATGTTCCGCAGGACAGAAAATTTGTTGGTTTTGATGCGTATCAAAAAGCAATAGCGTTAGCAGATGTGGTAATACTGGCTACGCCTCCGGGATTCCGGCCCATACATTTTGAAGAAGCCGTTAAGCAGGGTAAGCACATCTTCATGGAAAAACCCGTGGCAACAGATCCGGCAGGCATACAAAAAGTGCTGGCTGCGGCAACCATTGCCAAACAAAAAAAGCTAAACGTAGTGGTAGGCCTGCAAAGGCATTATCAAAATTCTTACCGTGAATTATTCAAACGCAAAGATGCTATAGGCGATATCACTTCTGCACAAGCCTGGTGGAATGGTGATGGCGTGTGGGTTCACCCCCGTAAAGAAGGCCAAACTGAAATGGAATACCAGATGCGCAACTGGTATTATTTTAACTGGCTCTGCGGCGACCACATTACTGAACAGCATATTCACAATATTGACGTGATCAACTGGTTTAAGGGCAGCTACCCTGTTAAAGCCCAGGGAATGGGCGGAAGAGAAGTGAGGAAAGGAAAAGACTATGGTGAAATATTCGATCATCACTTTGTGGAATTTCATTATGCCGATGGTTCCATCCTTAACAGCCAGTGCCGCCACCAGCCTAAAACCATGAGCAAAGTGGATGAACTGCTGATAGGTACAAAAGGAAAAATATTTGCCGGCGCTGCCAACATCGTGGATCATAAGGGAAAAGTATTGTACCAGTTTGACCGTAAAACAGAAAACAATCCCTACCAAACAGAGCATGATGAACTGTTTGAAGCGGTGGCCAAAGGACAGTTTAAATTCTGGGATGCCGAACGCGGGGCCAAAAGCACCATGACGTCTATACTTGGCCGTATGGCTACCTATAGCGGACAGATTATTGAATGGGATAAAGCAATTAATTCGGGCATAGACATTCATCCTAAAGAATACGACTGGGCAGCAATGCCACCGGTTCTTCCCGATGCCGATGGGTTTTACCCCGTAGCTGTACCTGGCGTAACAACATACGCATAGGATGCGCTTGTAGGAAGAGAGGTGAGAGGAAAGAGTCAAAGGTGAGAAGGTATAGACCATCACAAGTAATCTTTAACCGATAGCTGAAGGCTAATAGCTACAAGTTGATACCTTATAAAGGATGCTTCAAAACGGCATCCTTTTTTTATTCTGTTTATATAACAGTTATGGACATGCGTAAAATACTGGCTTCATGAAGAATAATTTACGATCAATGACTTCTTTTCATTAATTGATCTAAGTCAATTAAAAACACACAATAAACCTGCTTTTATTACATCGCATGCCCTATTTTTGTTTTAACAATCCACCCCGGCAGATCATAATCCCACGGGAACTTCCTGAATAAAGCCAAACTTCCTGATCCACGGACTACCATTTTGGAATTGTATTTTCCGGCTTCAATCATAACCATTCTTATTAACCGTAATCCTCCTTATCCTGTTTACAACCGTATACAGCAATACTGTATTATTACAATCCACTTTTTCAATATCACAGTACAAAAGCCATCCGAATTCCACCTATGGCCAAAAAAGATTTTACCATCTCTTAAATCTGTAAAAATGAAAAAGTTGATCGTATTGATTTATATAGCTGCTGCAACAATCCTGTTTGGATATGCAAAGGCGGGTGTGCTCAATCATATCGTTCCGCCATCTTCTGTTGCCATTAACAATAAAGCAGCGATTGATTTTCCTGTCAATTTTGAAGACCTGACTGTTAAGCTGGTAAAAAATAAGGCGGAAATCAACTGGTCCACTATAACCGAAAAAAACAATAAACAATTTGAAATTCAGAGAAGCACGAACGGTGAAGATTTTAAAACAATAGCTATCGTATTTACATTAGATGACAGCAACAACGTGAAAAACTATAAGTTTAAAGATGAACTTAAAGGCGTAACGGGAAAAAGCTTAAGGTACAGAATTAAACAGGTAGATACCAGTGAGGGATATACCTTCAGCAAAGCGGTTTCCCCGGCTTAAAATATTTTTGAAAGAGTTTATAGAGGTTGTGAATTCCTAATCGGAAAAAGGCCCCTTGTCTAAGGGGCCTTTAAAAAACTCAATATTATTTATTCCGTTGTTGTACATTCAATAAGATGTCGTATCTTTTAAAGTAAGCAGAAAATACGCCCGCCTATCTAATCCCGGGCTTTCCGAAATAGTTAAGTTATCTATACCCCCGAAATACCACTTCTTAATCCCTTGTTGTATTCTGTCTATTTCTATCTCCTTTGATCAAAACCGGTAACCAGGAAATCATTCTTGTTCATATCAGTATTCATCCATTAAAACAAGAGACAATGAAACGTATTACCGGGAATATTGCGATTATCGCCTGCTGTTGTATATCATTAACAGTTGCATCCTTTACAGCAAATGCATCTGAGGTAATCGCCACAAAAGGCACTGCCGAAGCATTAGATCCTCCGGCAGATGTAGAAATACTTTCTTTTAGCGGACAATCGGCAGAAAATAAAAAGATTGATCTTTTCTGCAAAATAAAAAGCAATTGTTGCTATAATATTATAGTAGAACGCAGCAGCAATGGCAAACGTTTTTCGGCTATAGCTACCCTTTCGGATAATAAACAAATAGCAGAATTCGCATTGTCGGACGAGAACCCCCTGCGGAATACCAATTACTACCGTTTAAAAATTGCAGACAATAAGGGTAACGTGCAATATTCGAAAACAATGGTGGTACAATTGTATAATTCAGATGACTTATACATGGTAAGTGTAACGCCCAATACAGCTTTAAAAGACCTGCACATTAATGTACAACTGAAAAACCGCGCCTATATTGTTATGAAAGTTACTGATGAAAAGGGGAGAGAAGTTGTTAAAAGAAAAGGTATCGGCAGTGAAGGATTAAACACATACGAACTGGATGGAACGGGAACCATGGCTCCCGGCAACTATTTTCTTGAAGTGTTGATTAACAGTAGAGACCTTCTTTCGATGCCCTTAATAAAGGGATGAAACCAGCAGGCAAAGCGTTTCTGGCTTTAGCAATTGAAACGCTTTGCTGTTCATTTATTCTTTTACTGCTCTGCATTAATTTCATCCAGTTTATTGTCCTTTACAAACTTATCCCTCAACTCTGTATATTCGGCCTGTAAATCAATAGTGGCACTTAGTGCATCATCCACAAGGTTAAATATTTCAGGTAATTTTTTTTCCAGGTAACGATCTCCCAGGTTAATATTTTCACTCTCCAGTTGTGCCAGTTTTTTTACCACGGATGTCTCTGTGTTTTTGGTATCTTCCAGCTCACGGAGCACTTTATCCATGAGCATACGTTTTTCATTTTTATCCATAACATTTGTTTTATATAAAAAAAACGAATACCATGCCAATAAGAAATAGGGATAAACCATTTAAAAAAGCCCGCTAATGAGTAATTTTTTTCACACCGGGTGATATTAATGCAGCTTTATTACCCAGATATAAAGGATTAATATCAATTGACGGACTCAGGGCCGTGAAGTTTTGTAATCATTGTTATTCATTCTTATACTGCTATCATCCTTCTTTATCTTTCACCTTTGATTGTTTACCCCTGTTGGCGGCAATATATTCAGAAGGCAGCATGCTAAATTCCTTCTTAAAAAACTTGGTAAAATATTTTGGGTTGCTGAATCCCACTTCATACGCCACTTCGGAAATGGTCATTTGGGTTTTACCCAACAGTTGCGCCGCCCTTTTCATACGGATAGCGCGAATAAAATCCAAAGGCGCTTTGCCTGTAAGCGACAGCAATTTTTTATACAAAGCCACCCGGCTCATGAATAAGGCTTTACTCAAATCTTCAACAGAAAATTCAGACTCGGCCATATTCTTTTCTACCTCTTCTACAGCCTGCCTGATGAAATTCTCATCTACCGGGGTTACGCTGATTGCCCTTGGTTCAATTTCAATCTGTTTTTGAAACAATCTCCGCAAGGCCTCCTGGTGTGCCAGTAAACTTTTAATTCTTGACTGCAACATTTCAAAGCTGAACGGTTTGGTGATATAGTCATTGGCGCCTGTTTCAAATCCTTCCAGCTTTTGTTCTTCGGCGCTTCTTGCTGTAAGTAATATTACAGGTATATGAGAGGTTCGTGCGTCGTTCTTTATTTTATGGCACAGTTCCATACCATTCATTCCAGGCATCATAATATCACTGATGATCATATCAGGCTGAAATTCCTGCGCTTTTTTCCACCCCTCTTTTCCATCCATCGCTTCATACACTGTATAGTTGGCCCGCAGATTGTCTTTAATATAAAAACGAATATCATCATTATCGTCTACTATCAGTACACTTTCCTTTTTCCGTGATGATTTATGTTGTATTTCATCCGCTGCTGTATCGTGCGCAGTATGCATTACAATTTCGGTTTCGGCAATAGCATCACCCTCATGAAAGACGGATTTAGATTTCACGGGAATATTTATGAAGAATCCGGTTCCCTCACCGGGTTTACTTTTAACCCTGATGCTTCCTCCATGCAAACGAACAAATTCGCGTGTAATAGCCAGTCCGATACCACTACCCTGGTTCAGTATGTTATCAGGAATTTCATGCTGAAAAAATCTTTCAAATATTTTATCCTGTTCTTCCGCCGGAATTCCTATTCCACTGTCTTTAACGGCAATTTCTATATGTCCTCCGGCATCCCCCGCTTCTTTTGCAGCTATATTCACGCTTATACTTCCGTGTTCCGGTGTAAACTTAAAGGCATTGGATAAAAGGTTGAACATGATCCGTTCGATCTTTTCAGGATCAAACAACATCTCAAGCGACTCGGTTGAAGAACAAAAAGTAAAGCTGATATTTTTTCTTTCCGCCAGGTCTGTAAAGGAAAAAGTGAGTTCTTTTACAAAAACAACAATATCGCCAAGAGAAGGGTAAAGGCGCAATTCGCGCATCTCCAGTTTCCTGAAATCAAGCAGTTGATTTACCAGGCCCAGCAATCGTTTGGCATTACGGTGTATTAACTGGAAATGCTTTTTTTGTCCTTCATCTTCCGTCTGCTTCATCATTTTTTCCACGGGAGTAATAATGAGCGACAGGGGAGTTCTGAATTCATGGCTCACGTTTGTAAAAAACTTCAGCTTCAGCATATCCAGTTCATGTACTCGTTGCGCTTCCTTTTTTTGATGATCGAACTGAAAACGCAGTTTAGCGCGCTGAATGGTAAGCCTGCGAGCGAGTAACAGGATGCCAGTCGCAAAAACAATATACAACAGAAAAGCAGGCCAGGTTTTCCAAAAAGGAGGAAGGATAGTGATGTGCAGTGCGATTCCTTCATTGTTCGATCCTGCGAAGTCGCCTTCCGCTTTCACTCTGAATGTATATTCGCCCGGATCAAGGTTGGTGTATGTGATGATTCTTTGCTTGCCATCGGTAGTAAGCCATTCCTTGTTGAACCCTTCCAGCATATACATGAACTTATCCTTCAGCGACTGGATGGAACCCAGCGCAGCAAATCCTATAGAAAATACATTCTGATTGTAACGCAGCGTAATGGATTCCGTTTCAGTAAAGGCCTTATCTAATACGATGCGCCCATTTATTTTTTCTCCCACACCCACCGTCTTGTTGAACAGCAAAAACTCGGTAAGTGCCAAACGGGGTACGGTTTTATGCAAAAGAAACTTATCGGGATTAAAAAGGTTAAATCCATAAGGTCCTCCAAAAATAAGTTCACCTGCCCTGGTTTTAAAAGCCGCTTTATCATTAAATTCTCTTCCCTGTAGGCCGTTCGATTCATCATAGTTTTCAACCTGGATGGTTACTTTGCCTGAATTCTCTTTTACCACAACTTTATTTAAACCATTAGGCGTGCCTGCCCAAAGATCGCCTTTATTGTCTTCCAGTAAAGTAAGAACGGTATTATCTGCCAGCCCGTCCTCCCTGCGAAAAACAATAAATGTATTGTTGTTTTTATCAAGCAGGTTAAGCCCCTCCCGGGTGCCTGCCCATATTAGTCCCCTGCTGTCCTGCAAAATGGTAATTACATTGTTATTGCTTAACGAAGTGCTGTCACCATCATCGTGACCCAAGTACCGGAAAATACCGGTTTTTTTGTTAAGCACATCAATGCCATTGGAAGTTCCAATCCAGATATTGTGTTCTGTATCTTCAATAATGGCGGAGATATAATTAGAATGCAGAGAACGTCCGTCTTCTACCCTGTAATGATGAAAAATATTTTTTTCCCTGTCGTAGCGGTTTAATCCGCCGCTAAGCGTTCCTATCCACAGGTTTTTATCACTGTCTTCAAATATTTCCCAAATGCTGTTGTCTGAAATGCTGTTGGTATCGGCAGCGCTGTGCCGGAAATGCGTGAACTTTTTACCATCGTAACAATTCAGTCCGCCAAAATAAGTACCTATCCATAACTTTTGCTGATGATCCACAAATAAACTTACGATCACATCATTACTCAGGCTGTTGGGGTTGGCAGGGTTGTGACGAAAAACAGAAAATTTATTATTACTGCGGTCATAATAGACCAGCCCTCCGCCATTGGTACCTATCCATAAATTTCCTTTTGCATCCTCTGCAAACCTGTTCACATCTTCATAAGGTAAACTGTTGTCATCAGAAACTTTATGCCGGAATAAACTAAACATGGCCATGCTATTATTATAATAGCATATACCCTGTTTGTAAGTACCCAGCCATATTATACCGCTGCTGTCTTTATATACCGAATAAATACTGTTCTGGCTGATGGTAGTATGATCTTCGGCATCGTTGAACAGGTAACGAACAGTTTTGTTTTTTTTATCTGCAATATTAATACCCCCATGATCGGTGCCTATCCATATCATTCCATCGTCATCCTGGGTTATACCGGTTACAATATTGGTATTAAGCCTGATTTCGCCTTTTTCCTTTGAAAAATGTGACAAATGATCATCGGCGGGCTGATAATAAAAAACACCCCCGGGATTGCCGGCTAATAGTACACTCACCCAAAGCTCATTGGCATTATCTATAAATAAGGTATAATTCTGAATACTGTTTTTTGTGATGTTTTTAATTTGATCGTTCCTCTGAATAACATCGTAGGTAGTTTTATCTAATTTTTCAATAGTGCCATTGCGGTGAACGATCCATATATTGTTGTTTTCATCCTGCGCCAATGCCGCCACATCATTAGTAGCAATACTTAAGCTGTCATCCGGGTTATGCAGCAACGGCATTATTTTTTTCGTGGAATGCGTGTACCTGTATACACCTGCATTATTATGT
>CAMPJQ010000074.1 GCA_946886925.1 uncultured Terrimonas sp. | reverse complement strand
AACAAAATCAGCGAAATCATTTTAAAAAAAAGGATTTTGCCATACTTTAAAGTACCAATGCGCAAATAAGTGCTTTTGAGGAGGACTTACTAATCATGGGCATTGCGTATACCATTTACGGTGGCATAAGCTTTTACCAGCGCAAGGAAATCAAGGATTATATATGTTATTTGCGTGTGCTGGTAAATCCAAATGAAGAAGAAGCGTTAAAAAGGATCATCAATTACCCGGCAAGGGGAATCGGTAAAACTTCTGTTGACAGGGCCGTATTGGCGGCCAATGAAAATAATATTTCATTCTGGCAGGTTTTGGAACGTGCACGGGAATTCGGGTATAAAGGCGGCACGCTCGAAGCGATTGAAAATTTTGTGCTGATGATCAGAAGCTTTTCCAGCATGCTGCAGCATAAAAATGCATATGAAGTAGCCGTGCATGTAGGCAAGCAAACCAATTTTGTAAGGGAATTGTTTAATGATAAAAGCACCGAAGGTGTAGCAAGATATGAGAACATACAGGAATTACTGAACTCCATTAAAGAATGGGTAGAAAGCGCTTCCCTTTCTCTGGCTGAAGATGAAATGACAGTTCATCAACCGGTACTGATTGATGATGTACCTGCAGCATCAGCAAACGAAGAAAATACAAAAGCCGGGGATGATGCACGTGATACTGCCGAAGTACCGGAACCCGAAGACAAAAGCCTGGGCGCCTACCTGCAGCAAATTACTTTACTGACGGATGCCGATAATAAAAATGCCGATGCCGATACTGTAAAATTAATGACCATACATGCCGCAAAAGGATTGGAATTTGGTTGTGTGTTTGCAGCAGGCCTCGAAGAGAGCCTTTTTCCCAATGCGATGAGTATTAATACACGGGAAGAGCTGGAAGAAGAAAGGAGGTTGTTTTACGTGGTAGTTACCAGGGCAAAGCAAAAGCTATGGATCACCCATGCCAATTCGCGGTACCGTTTTGGAAGTCTTATACAAAATGAGCCCAGCCGTTTTATTAATGAAATACCGGAAGAATATTTAGACAGGAGTTTTGCAGGCGGTGGAGCCCGGAATGGATTGAGAAGTTCAGCTTTTGAGCGGATGAGGGGGAATGCCTTTGGCGAACGGTCAAATGCCTGGCAGGCCGAAAAACAATATGGAGCTCCTCCCGGTAAAAAAAAGGAAGCTACCCCCGCTTATATTGGTCCTATACTCCAAAATAAAGTCAAAGAGCATCAGCCTTCACCCGATTTTACCGCAAGTGATACTTCAGGTTTGCAGGCAGGGCAAAAAGTAGAACACCAGAAATTTGGCTATGGCGAAGTGATAAAAGTAGAAGGCAGCGCGCAAAACCCAATTGCACTGGTAAAATTTGAGCACAATGGCGAGAAGAAAATCATGTTGAATTACGCGAAGCTCCGCATCATCAGTTGATCATTTTATATGCAACCTCAATACCTCATCATCGGCCAGGGTATAGCGGGTACATTGCTTAGTTATGAGTTTTGGAAGCGGGGTAAGTCTTTCCTGGTAATAGATCAGCCACATAATATTTCAAAGGCGAGCCTCGTTGCCGGCGCCATTATTAACCCTGTAAATGTGAACCGGTGGACAATGGTGCGAGACCAGGAAAATTATATTCCAACTGCACTGCAAACCTATAGTGACCTGGAAAGGATTCTCGGAATTTCTTTGGTAGAGGAAAAATCAATGCTCGTTTTTCATGATGATGAAGGAGAGCAGCAATTGTTTAAAAAAGCACAATCGTCCTCTTCTTTATATATGCATCTGCCAGCCCGTGCGGATATTACATTGGCCAACCTTTTTTTTAGCGGTAAATATGGTATAGCTAAGGTAGCGCCGGTATGGAAAATAGATGCCTCGAAATTATTATCGGCCTGGTCCGGGTTTCTGAAAAGCAAAGATTTACTTAAAGAGGAATATTTTAATACTGAGGAATGCCTGATAACCCCAGGAGGTGTGGCTTTCAAAGAAATCTGTGCCGAAAAAATAATTTTTTGCGAAGGAGCAAAAGCAGTGCACAATCCTCTTTTTAATAAGCTGCCTTTTACCAAAAACAGGGGAGAAGCGCTATTGTTGTCTGTTCCTGATTTGCCACGGGGATATATATATCATTATGGCATTCGTCTGGCGCCTGCTGCTAAAGATTTATGGTGGTGCGGCAGCAATTACCAGTGGCAGTTCAATAATGTATTGCCCGATCCAAACTGGCGTATGCAAACAGAAGCAACATTGCGGCAATGGCTTACCATTCCTTTTAAAGTGGTTGATCATGTTGTAGCAGAACGGCCCACCACGGCGGGGCAGCAGTTTTTAGCCGGAATACATCCTGCAATGTCATCTGCAGCAATATTTAACGGACTTGGCACAAAAGGATTTTCCTGCGGGCCTGCATTGGCTAGCGCATTATGCAGACAGCTTACCGGCAATGGTAAAGCATCGTCATTGAGAAGTAAACGCTTAGAAAAATGGCTTAAGTGAATCGATGGTTGGGAATGATTGTTTGAGTGAAACTTATTTTTTCTTTCATAGATATAATTTATATGGTGATAGATAATCATGATTGATGTCTATAATTTATTGCTGTACATTTGCATCACTAACGACAAGCCATTCCGGCCGCATTTCCTGCCATAGAAAAGTCTGATCTCATTTATTCACTCATTGTAAAAAATTTAATTTCAATATGAGCAATCGTGTATTATCCGTAGGAAGTATGCTTCCTGCATTTCAAAAGAAAGCTGTTGTATCAACCGAAAAGGGGAAGGAATTTATTGACATTACCAATGAGTATGCTGCTGCCAAAGATCTATGGACGGTACTGTTCTGGTGGCCCAAGGATTTTACATTTGTATGCCCTACCGAAATAGCGGAATTCAATAAAAAGAGTAGTGAATTTGCTGACAGGGATACGGTGTTGATTGGCGCGTCTACCGATTCTGAATTTGTACATTTAGCCTGGAGAAAGGATCACGTGGATCTGCGTGAATTAAAATTTCCGATGCTCGCCGATACCTCCAAATCGCTTGCTGAAGCGTTGGGAATTTTAACTGAGGATGAAAAGGTAGCGTATCGCGCCACATTTATTACAGACCCCCAGGGTATTATCCGTTGGGTAAGCGTAAATGACCTGAATGTTGGACGTAATGTACAGGAAGTGCTTCGGGTGCTGGATGCATTGCAAACAGATGAATTGTGCCCCTGCAACTGGAAGAAAGGAGAAGAAACCTTAACCCCACAGTTGAATTTGAATTAGGGGTATGAATGGTGAGTAGTCAATGGTCAGCGGTTGCCATGTATTTGCGGCAATCCGCTTTCCGTATACTTCAGTTAATAAAATAAAATATTATGTCTGAAACAGTAGCCATACAAAATGAAACTTTGAATAACCTGCTGAATGATCTGCAATTGCCGGACTATGAGCCGTCTGCAAATATGGAAGCGCTGGCAAATGCAGAATCGCGTTATATCAAAGATCTTAAAATCAATGTAAGCAATGCACTGAACAACACGCAATATTTGAATAGAAAAGAAGCTTTATTATTAGGATTGGCCGTTGCGATCAATGAAAAATTCGACCTGCTCAAAAAAAGCTTTACCAACCAGGCTAAAGAAGAAGGAGCCGGAGAAGCGGAGATAGCGGAAATTACCGCAATTTCTTCGCTTATGAATACCAATAATGTATTTTACCGGTTCAGGCATTTTATGCAAAAGGATTTTTACAACAACCAGCCTGCCGGAATTAAAATGAGCGTAATGATGAAACCGGTTCTGGGTAAAGAATTCTTTGAACTGGTAAGCCTTGTAATTTCTGCCATTAACGGTTGTGAAATGTGCGTATCCTCGCATGAGCAATCTGTTTTGCAGCACGGCAGCAGCGAAGCCAGGGTTTTTGAAGCGGTAAAAACAGGGGCGATCATCAAAGGGTTCATCACAGCCCTTTCATAGCTTTTGCAACATTGAGAAACATCACAGTATGAACAGGTAAGCTTTCAGCTTTCAGCAACAACTGATAGCTGATCGCTAACACCTGATCGCTAATCCGATGGCTTTACAGATATTTGTCACCCTTTGCAATCTTGATCTGCGAAACATATTCTTTTACTTCCTGCTCTTTGTTCCTGTCGCAGATCAGCAGCACATCGCCCGTATCAATTACAATATAATTTTCAAGCCCCTGCAATACTACCAGTTTGTCTTTTTTTACAGTAACGATATTTTTAGAAGCGTCAAAGAGCATGATATTGGTTGCGGAAACAGCATTGGCATTTTCATCCTTTTCCATGTTTTCATAAGCCGAATTCCATGTTCCCAGGTCACTCCAGCCAAAGCTGGAAGGGATAAGATATACATTATCCGCTTTTTCCATGATGCCATAATCAATAGATATATTGGTGCATTGCGGATAAATTCTTGCAATCGCTTTTTTTTCTGCAGGTGTGTTCAGCGAACTTTCTTCTGCTGTAAACAGTTCATGAATCTCGGGGAGATATTTTTCAAATGCCTGTATAATATTTTTTATTTTCCATACAAAAATGCCCGCATTCCATAGAAATTCGCCACTGGCTAAAAATGTTTTTGCTATTTCCAGGCTGGGCTTTTCTGTAAACGTTTTTACTTTATAAACATTATCACTTACTTCATACTGCTCAATTTGTATATACCCGTAACCTGTATTGGGATTGCTTGGCTTAATACCCAGGGTGAGCAGCGCGTTGTTCTGACGAACAAAATTCAATGCCTCGTAACATACCTTTTTAAATGCGATGTGCTCCATCACCAGGTGATCAGAAGGTGCACAGATCAAACATCCGTTGGGATTAATGCTTTTAAGTTTATAGGAAATATAAGCAATACATGGAGCCGTGTTTTTACGGGAAGGCTCTCCTATTATATTTTCATGAAGTACATCGGGCAATTGCTTTTTTACAATTTGAATATATTCTTCAGAAGTAACGATGAATATATTTTCTTTAGGAATAAAATCTGAAAAACGGTCAAAGGTTTCCTGTATCAGCGTTTTACCTGTATTTAAAATATCCAGGAACTGTTTGGGTAAAGCCGTTCTGCTCATCGGCCAAAAACGGCTGCCGATTCCACCGGCCATAATAGCTACGTAATGATTTTTATTCATGACTGCCCCTGAAATATTATCGTAAAAAAATCTTTTCTCAATAGTTAAACTTCTGCCGTTAAATGATTCCCTCTCGTATAAGGTCATGCAAATGTAACACTCCTGCGTAAAGTCCGTTGTGGGTTACCAGCAACTGGCTTACATTGTTTTTTCTCATCATATCCAGAGCAGAAACCGCCAACTGGTCTTCTTCAATGCACTTAGGATGCCTGCTCATAATATCCTCTGCAGTAATGCCCGATAAGTTCTCTTCTTTTTGAAGCATACGCCGTAAATCTCCGTCTGTAACAATTCCCGCAATTGCTCCATCTTTTATTACTGCAGTAGCGCCCATGCGGTTTTGAGTGATGGCTACAATTATCTCTTTTAACTTGCTGTTTTCTTCCACCTGCGGGCGGGCATTTTTCATAAGCAAATCACTTACTTTTAAATACAGGCGTTTGCCCAGCATACCGCCGGGGTGAAATTTGGCAAAATCATCGCTTGTAAATCCATTGTATTCCATTAAACAAACGGCGAGGGCATCACCCATTACCAACTGCGCCGTTGTGCTTGTAGTAGGCGCCAGGTTATTAGGGCAGGCCTCCTGCTGAACCGTTGTATTTAAAATATAATCGGCGTTTGCGGCCAAATAAGAATCCAGGTTTCCCGTCATTGCGATAACAGGATTGCCAAAATTTTTTACCAGGGGTAACAGCAATTTGATCTCGGAACTTTCACCGCTTTTGCTTATAATCAATATGATATCATCTTCCCGTACCAGTCCAAGGTCGCCATGAATAGCGTCTGCGGCATGTAAAAAAGAAGCCTGGGTTCCTGTTGAATTAAACGTAGCCACTATTTTTTGAGCTATAACAGCGCTCTTCCCAATGCCGCTGATCACTACCTTACCTGTACACGCAGCTATTTTTTTTACAATCTCTTCAAATTGCGTATTGATAAACCCGGTCAATTGTTGAACGGCTTCCGATTCCAGTAAAATTGTTTTTCTGGCAATTGCCTGAATATCAGTTGATCTCATTTGTAATTTCCGCAAACCTAATTTAAAAATACTGGTTAACAAAACACGGCATTATTATGGGAGTTGTGTGAACATCATTCTGCATAAAACATCCCGGATACTTTTTTATATGCTGCATATTTCATAACTTATGGAATTTAATTAATACATTCTTTAACCTTAATATTTAGTACATATTAACTTTCGAGATAGCGGTTAATATAGTAACTTCGTTCACTTTTTTAAAACACACAATAAGGAATCATTAGGGCGAAGGAAAACAGACAGACATGCCAACAGCAACAAAAAAATCATCTGCAAAAGCAGAATCCCCAACCAGGAACAATAAAGGAAACAGCAAACCCAAAGCAGCAAAAAAAAGTATAGACCTTAAAGCCAGTCTCCGGGAATATTTTGGTTTTAATGCATTTAAAGGCAACCAGGAAGCCGTTATTGAAAGCCTGCTTTCAGGAAATGATACTTTTGTTATAAAACCAACCGGCGGCGGAAAAAGTTTATGTTACCAGCTTCCTGCCATCATTAGCCCGGGCTGCGCTATTATTGTTTCACCACTTATAGCATTAATGAAAAACCAGGTTGACCTGGTACGGGGCTACAGCAGCAAAGACAATGTAGCGCATTTTTTAAATTCCACCTTAAATAAAAAAGAAATAAAGGAAGTACACGATGATCTGCTGAGCGGTGATACCAAGTTGTTATACGTGGCGCCGGAAACGCTCACCAAGCAGGAGAATCTTGATTTTTTCCGTGATCTGGAGCTATCGTTTTTTGCTGTTGATGAAGCCCATTGCATTTCTGAATGGGGACATGATTTCAGGCCGGAATACCGCAGGCTGCGGGAGATGATGACAGAGATCAATCCCAACATCCCGGTTATTGCACTTACTGCAACCGCAACGCCTAAGGTGCAAAGTGATATCGTTAAGAACCTTGATCTTAAGGATCCTAAAATATTTATTTCTTCTTTTAATCGCGCTAACCTGTATTACGAAATACAACCCAAGATCAGCAAGGACCAAACCATCAAGAATATTGTGCGGTTTATTGTAAACATGAAAGGGAAAAGCGGTATTATTTATACCCTTAACCGTAAAACCACGGAGGAGCTTGCAGATATACTGGTAGCGAACGGCATTAAGGCCGTAGCTTACCATGCAGGTTTCGACAGCAAGTTGAGGGCAGGCAGGCAGGATCTTTTTATGAATGAAGATGTGCAGGTAATTGTGGCCACCATTGCTTTTGGTATGGGCATTGATAAACCTGATATCCGTTTTGTGATCCATTATAATATTCCAAAATCGGTTGAGAATTATTACCAGGAAACCGGTCGTGCCGGTCGCGACGGGCTGGAGGGGAAATGTATATTATATTACTCCCATAAGGATGTGGCAAAGTTGGAACATCTTATGCGCGACAAACCGCTGAGCGAAAGAGAAGTAGGTGCACAGTTGATCAATGAAACCGTAGCTTTTGCTGAAACAGGTGTTTGCCGGCGTAAAGTGCTGATGAGTTATTTTGGTGAGGATTATGGCGATAAAAATTGTGGAAGTTGTGATAACTGCCTGCATCCGAAAGAAAGAGTGGAAGCCAAAGATGATGCGGTGAAGGTATTAAAAGTAGTAAAGAAATTAGATGAACGGTTCGCTACGGATTATGTAGTGAATATTCTCATTGGCCGGCTTACACCGCAGATCAACATGTACCGGCATGGAGCGATAAATGAATTTGCGACAGGGAATGATCAACTTCCGCTCTATTGGAATTCACTGATACGGCAAATGCTGCTGGAGGGCTTGCTGGAAAAGGATATTGAAGAGTATGGCGTACTGAAGCTGAGTACTAAAGGCGAAAAGTTCCTTAAAAAACCCTCTTCATTTAAGATTGTGCTGAACAATTTATTTGAGGAAGCAGATGATGACGATGATGATGGGGCTGAATCGGCACCGGCTGGTAGTGCGGATGATAAATTGTTTGAGATGCTGAAAGAAATGCGGCAACAGGAAGCAAAGAAAAAAGGACTGCCTCCCTTTGTAATTTTCCTTGAAACTTCCCTGCAGGATATGGCAACCCTGTATCCTACCACTATAACTGAGCTTGAAAAATGCCAGGGGGTAAGTAAAGGAAAAGCATTGCGTTATGGAAAGCCATTCGTGGAGCTGATCGCCCGCTACGTGGAAGAAAACAATATTGAGCGTCCGGATGATTTTGTGATGAAGAGCGTGGTGAACAAAAGCGGATTGAAAGTGTATATTATACAGCAGACCGATAAAAAAATTCCCCTGGAAGCCATTGCCAAAAACAAAGACCTTCGTTTAGATGCTTTGCTGGAAGAAATGGAAACCATAGCCGCCAGCGGAACCAAACTTAATCTTGATTATGCTATAGGAGAAATGGTGGATGAGTACGATCAGGATGATATACTGGATTATTTTAAAAGCTGCGAAACCTCTTCCTTACAGGTGGCCCAGCAGGAATTAAGCGAAGGAAACTTTACCTGGGAACAGTTAAAGATCATGCGCATCAAGTTTTTGAATCAGTATGGGATGTAGGAAGACGAATGTGGAGGGGTGAGACTGTGAAAATGGAAGTTTTAGACTTTATTTTTCGCTGTTAAAACGGAAAACCCTATTTTTGCTGCCCCTTTTGAAAGAAAGGAGAATGATGGTGCGGTAGCTCAGTCGGTAGAGCAAAGGACTGAAAATCCTTGTGTCGCCGGTTCGATCCCGGCCCACACCACAGAACAGACAAGGCTTTCAGAGGTTAATACTGAAAGCCTTTTTCTTTTGGTACAACATAGATATAACAAACTCCGTTAAGAGGAGGGGCAAGCATTTTGAGCCTTAATTAATCCAGATATCTTACCTATTTTTTTTTGTCGCTTTAAGGATTAATTTGTACTTGTGCATTTAATCATTACAATCTTGTTTATATTGCTTTGGAAAAAGTATAAGAATCACTTTTAGAC
>CAMPJQ010000073.1 GCA_946886925.1 uncultured Terrimonas sp. | reverse complement strand
GTTTTATCAAGAAGCGGATACAATGACAATGAACCATCTGCGGTATTCATTTGTATAGCGCCATGCCGCCGGAATGTTGTTTCATCTCTTACCAACTGCCAGGTGAAAATGCGAAAACTGCTGTCTGGCGCATATAGACGGGATATGGTTTGAAGTGAATCAAAGGGATAGGAAAAAGAATGCTTTTCTTTTAAAGCCCTAACCAGCATCCGGGTAAAAATACTATCCGCTTTAACCCGGTCTGCCGGCTGCCGTGCATTTACAATATCATGTGCATATTGCTTCATGGAATCTTCACGCAAAGCCATTTCTGTTAGAAAGCTGCTGTTACTTGTTTGAGTAAAAGCACTAAAGTATGGGCTGCTGATGCACAATAAAAAAATGTATCTAAATATGCTTTTCATGCTGGAAAATGTATCGTGCGAAATTACTAACAATGCCTTTTATGAACGGTCAATGAGGCTGATTAGTGCTTAAAGTTTTGGTAAAACGGAATACAAGTTTCAGGTTACAGGTTTCAGGGCCCACGGAATTTCCTTGTACACTGTAACTTGTACCCTCTATCCTGCAACTTACACAAGTGGCTCCTGCTGGCTAAGGCAATGAAAGCTTCCCAATCCCCAAATTATATCAGAAGAATCAATGCCCACTGCTTTGCGGCCCGGAAAACATTCCTGTATAATCCGGAGCGCCTTGTCATCCTGCCTGCACCGGTAAGTTGGAACAATAACCGCAGAATTGGCTATGTAAAAATTGGCATACGATGCGGGCAAACGCTGATCTTCATAAACAACCGCATCAGGCATCGGCAATTCAATGATATTGAGTTGTTTGCCATTGAGCAGGCGCATTTGCTTTAATTCTTTGAGGTTGGTTTGCAGAAGTGAATAATTTTCGTCCGACTTATTTTCCTCCACAACGGTAAGAACCGTGTCTTCATTTACAAACCGCACCGTATCATCAATATGCCCGTCGGTATCATCGCCTACTATACCCTCGCTTACCCATAAAATTTGTTCAACCCCATAGTAGTGGCGTAAATAGTCTTCAATTTGCTGCTGATCCAGTTGCGGATTGCGGTTGGGGTTCAGCAGGCAGGCAGTAGAAGTTAGGATCGTTCCTTGTCCGTTAAATTCAACTGAACCCCCTTCCATCACAATGCCGGGATGAAATACGGGAATATTGTATTGATTGGCTATTAAAGTTGGAATTACATCATCCAGGTTGTACGGAGGATATTTGTTCCCCCATGCGTTATAATTCCAGTCAACGATTACTTTTTTATTTTCCGCTTTTGGGTTAATAAGAAATGCCGGTCCGTGATCTCTGCACCATGCATCATTGGTAGGGTGAATGAAAAATTTGATTTGGGCCAGATCAACAGCAGCATCTTCAAGACAGTTAATAGCAAACGACTTCATGGCTTCGTCATTTACATTAATGTTTACTTTTTCTCCCTCACTTACTGCTTTGATAAATTGGGCATAATACGGATAAATATTGTTTATTTTTCCCGGCCACGATGCCTCTTTATGCGGCCAGCTTAACCAGGTAGCGCTGTGCGGCGCAAATTCTGCCGGAAAATAATACCCCAGTTTCTTCGGCGTTTTAAAAGTGGGAAGTCCGGGAGCAAATAATCCGGAAGCTTTGTTAT
This sequence comes from uncultured Terrimonas sp., assembly GCA_946886925.1. Next base: position 7,506 of record CAMPJQ010000073.1, on the reverse strand, counting down.
CAGAAAGATTAGACGATTCAGTATTCAAAGCCCGAAATGGAATATATATAAATTTCAATTTTAACTTATTTGATGATGTTTTATAATATGGCAACGACGCAACTTACGTTCCGGTGAATATTAATCCTCATCTATATATCTTTTTGTGATAGGCTGATAACTGTCTATCCGCCTGTCGCGCAAAAAAGGCCAATGGGTACGGTATTGATCGGTTTTTGATGTATCTACCTGTATTACATGCACTTCTTCCTTATCGTGAGGCGCCTGGTATAATATTGTGCCAAATGGATTGGCAACAAAAGATCCACCCCAGAATTTCATCTTCCCTTCCTGCTCAAAGCCAACCCTGTTCACACTTACTACATGAACGCCATTGGCCACAGCATGGCTGCGTTGTATGGTTTGCCATGCATTGTATTGTTCGGTATTGGTGGCTTCATCCTGTGAAGCAGACCAGCCGATAGCCGTAGGATAAAATAATATTTCCGCTCCCATAAGTGCGGTTATGCGGGCAGCTTCTGGATACCACTGATCCCAGCAGATTAATACGCCAATCGTACCAAATTTTGTTTGGAATACTTTATAACCAAGATCACCAGGTGTGAAGTAAAACTTTTCGTAATAGGACGGGTCGTCAGGAATGTGCATTTTCCGGTATTTACCCAGGTAGCTTCCATCTGCATCAAGTACGGCAGTAGTATTGTGATATAGCCCTTCTGTTCTTTTTTCGAATAAGGATGCGATGATCACTACCCCTGCATCTTTTGCTGCTTTGCTCAATGCGTCTGTTGAGGGCCCGGGTATAGGTTCGGAGAGTTTGAAATTTTCATAATCCTCCTCATCACAAAAATAAAGCGAAGTGAACAACTCCTGCAGGCACACGATTTGCGCTCCCTTTTGAGCCGCTTCATGAATTTTTTCAATAGCTTTTTCCAGGTTCTCCGCCTTATTTGCCGTACAGCTCATTTGAACCAGTCCAATATTAATGTTACGCATAAGTGATGGCTTAAAGAACCGCAAAATTAACGCTAAAATTTAGTATACCGCTTATTTGCTGGTACACCTATACTTATGCATCATCAAAGCATTCGTTGCCATTTTTTGCTGTCTTTTTTTGGATTGTCTTCTTTCTTCGAAACTCCAGCATTATAATGGTTATTACTTAAAATTATACATGATTACACTTATTTTATATCAAATTATGTTATTTTTATCGGTATATACATTTATAATTTAATAGGTGTATACACTTAATTAAACATGTTACTATTTTACAAAACATCCACGGCATCTTATTTTCCACTCTAACCATACCAAATTTTAACGTTTATGACACTAAAAATTTACTCTTTGTTTTTTTTGTTGCTTGTGTCATTTTTATTACCCGGCACTACAATGGCACAAACCAATGTTGCACTAGGAAAGAACGCTCATTCTTCCTCAAATGAAAACGGTGGATTGTTGACGGGAAATGCTGTGGACGGAAATTATGGCACCCGCTGTGGGAGCACCTATACAGACAACCAATGGATCTATATTGACCTGGGTCAGCCTTACGATCTTACAGAAGTAAAATTATTTTGGGAAACAGCTTTGGGCCGCGATTTCAATATCGAAGTTTCTGATGATGCTGTAAACTGGGCAATAGCCAGTGCAGTTACCAATAATGCGAGCCTCTCCAATACCCTTGATATAACGGGATACGCCGGACGTTTTATAAGAATGAATGGACTGATTCGCGGAACGCAGTGGGGCTTTTCATTATTTGAGTTTGAGGTATATGGCACTCCCCAGGTAAATATACCCGCTGTAAATCTCGCTTTGGGCAAAACGGGCTCATCTTCTTCCAATGAAAATGGCGCCAATACGCCCAACTGGGCTTTTGACGGGTTAGGAACAAATGTTATTAATGGAAAGGCGCGTGATGGAAACAATGTTGAATACGGACGCTGGTCTAGCACCTATAACAATGATGAATGGATTGGTGTTGACCTTGGCGCATCATATGAAATAAGAGAAGTAAGATTGTATTGGGAGGTAGCGAATGGGAATGATTTTACGATTGAAGTATCTTCCGATAATCTTGTCTGGACCGTTGCAGCCACCATCACCGACAATGCTCCAACCCAGTATATTAATGATATTATGATCAGTCCGTCGGTAACCGGCAGGTATGTAAGAATGAACGGAATAACCCGCAATACAGGTTATGGCTATTCTTTGTATGAATTTGAAGTTTTAGGTCCCAATGCTATTCTTCCTATAAATCTTACCGATTTTGTCGCGGAGAAAAAAGACAAAACTGTTCAATTGCTTTGGAATGCAAGCATGGATGCCGAAAGCCGGTTTAATGTGCAACGCAGTAGTAATGGAATTGATTTTACCACTATCGGAAAATTATATTATCCTGCGGGCACCAATGGCATTTCCAACAGCTATCATTATGTGGATGAAACTCCTCTTGCGGGCGTAAACTATTATCGGTTGGAATATACGGAAACCGGTGAGAAAACATTGTATTCTGATGTTTTGAGTGTACGGTTCGCTGAAGAAAAAAATTTCATGGTGTCTCCCAACCCGGTGGTAGGAAATGTGATACGTGTCGAATTAGACAGATCAAGGCAGAGTAAACTTACGCTCAGGCTGCTTACCATTACCGGTAAAATAATTGAACAGCAGGAAATGAGCGCGAACAGTAAAACGGTAGAGCTGAAATTGCATGGGCACATTAGTGCGGGTACGTATATTTTGCAGGTGCTGGAAGGAAACCAGCCTGCTCGTTCTAGGCAGATCATTATCAGTAAATAGTATCAGATATTTTTTCGCGGCCGGCTTAGCGCTGGCCGCTTTTCCCAATTATTATATCCTCCAGTTCCTCCAGCGTTTTTCCTTTCGTTTCCTTTACCTTTAACCATACAAAAACAAAGCCCGCTATACATACTGCTGAATAGACATAGAATGCTTTGTCCTGCATCTTTTCAAAAATAATGGGGAAGGTAAAGACGAGGATAAAATACGATATCCACAGGCTGATCACTGCAGTAGCAGTAGCTTCTCCTCTTACCCGGTTAGGAAAAATTTCAGAGATCAAAACCCAGGTTACAGGGGCCAGGGAGAGTGCGTACATACCTATGGCGGCTAATAAAAACCACGAAACACCGGCAGACCGGGTGCCCAATAGTTGTGCAACGATAATATACAGTACAGCCAGGCCGGCGGCTCCCACCAGCATCAGGGGTTTACGGCCCAGTTTATCTACCAGCAGCATGGCCAGGAGCGTAAATAGCAGATTAACCCCGCCGATAAATACCGTTTGCAGCAATTGATCATCCTGCGAAGCGCCGATGCTCTCGAAAATTTTCGGCGCGTAATTGAATACGGTATTGATGCCACACAATTGCTGAAACACGGCCAACCCGATCCCCACCAGTACTGCAGGCATTATGCCTTTTTTAAAGACATCCGAAAAACTTGTTTTGGTTATACCGGCTAATGACTTTTCAATATCGTTCAGCGACTGATGGGTAAAACCCGCATCGCCGATCTTATTCAGCACTTCACCGGCCTTATGTTGCTTGCCCGCTTTTACCAGCCATCTGGGGCTCTCCGGTAGCCACAGGGCTCCTATAAAAAACAGCACAGAAGGAACAAAGCCCAGGCCAAACATCCATCTCCATGCATCGTCGCCGGTATTGCGTAACGAATAATTGATGAGGTTCGTAAAGAGTATACCAAAAACGATAGTGAGCTGGTTGATGGCTACCATGCGGCCCCGCAAATGTGCCGGGGATATCTCGGCTATGTACATGGGTGATAGCATGGATGCCATGCCTACTCCTATGCCTGCGCAAAACCTGGCAAATATAAAAATGTCCCTGGTTGGCGAAAAAGCCATGCCCAGTGAGGATACGGCAAAGATGAGCGCGGCTACCAATAAACCGGGCCTGCGTCCGGATCTGTCGGCTATCCGGCCGGCGCATAAGCATCCCAGTACGGCTCCCAGGGCCAAGCTTCCGGTAGCGAACCCTTCCCAATAGGCATTCAATTCAAACTGTTTTTCTAAAAAAGGGAGCGCACCCGATATCACCGCAAAATCAAAGCCAAACAGGTATCCTCCCAAAGCGGAAACGAAAGAAATGCCTAAGATATAGGGGGTGTTATAAGAATGTTTTTCACCCGTTTGCGGGGTACTGTTATTGATGATCGTATTCATTCATTATAACTTTTTATATGATTGACAGTGTACTGTTTTGTTCAGCTATTTATCAAAAACCGGTATTGGGTTGTTTGTTGGTACTGTTCTCCGGGAAGTAAAACAACAGGTGGGAATTGAGAATGGCTGGGCGCATCGGGAAGACCCTGCGCTTCGAGTGCAAAACCACTGCTGCTACCATATCGTTGACCGTTTTTGCCTGCATCCTTCCCGTCAAACAGCCAGGCATGATACAACTGGATGCTACGCTGGTCGGTATATACCTCCATGACCCTTCCACTTGCTTTTTCTTCCACAGTAGCTGCTAATGACAAGGTTTTGTTGATTTTATTTAAAACGTAAGACACCACATATCCCTTCCCTTGAAACAATTGCCCGGGAAATGATTCATTGATACGGGACTTGATTGTTCGGGGGCTGGTAAAATTGAGCGGCGTATCTTTTACAGAAATTATATTGCCTGTAGGAATTAATTCTTCATCACATTCAACACTGTTGTTAGCGTGAATACAAATAAAATGATCCAACACATTATTATTCGTATTGCCATGAAGATTGAAATACGCATGGTTGGTAAGATTAATGATGGTTGCCTTATCTGTATATGCTGAATAATTTATTTTCATTGAATTGTTATTGCCCAAAGTGTATATCACTTTTACTTTAAGATTCCCGGGGTACCCCTCTTCACCATCTTTTGAGAAGTAATGAAGTGCCAACGTTTCTTCGCCACCCTCATTTTTTGTCACTTCGCCATCCCACACCTGGAAACTAAAGCCGTTAACGCCTCCGTGCAAATGATTTTTTACCGGCTTGCCGAAGATATCATTATTAGATAAGGAATATGTAATACCATTCAAAGAGAATTGCCCTCCGCCAATACGCCCGCACACGCGGCCAACAATAGCGCCATAATATTTTTCCTCAGCCGTGAGATAATCATTAATATTATCAAAACCTAAAACTACATCGTCCCACTTGCCATTCCTGTCGGGTACCCACATACACAGCCAGCGGGCGCCGTAATTGGTAAACTGGGCAACGCAACCGTTTTTATTGCGTAGTGTAAACAATTTTACTGCTGCGCCATTAATAGTACTGCTGAAGTTTTCATCTTTTAATAATTCCATTTAGCGGCCGTTTATCGCATCGTACGATTCCTATTGTTTTGTCTTTTGTATTTGCAATATCATACTTTTATAAGCTCCCTTTACCGGCCAGGTAATGCCTACGTTCATCAAAAAATCTCCCTTGTATACCGCATTATTCAATTCAGTTATACTGTAAAATGCATTAGGATCCAATCCCCGCAATTTCAACGTATTGGCTTCCTGTGTTTGCGCTGTGCTGCCATTGAGGTACTCTGCCATATTATAGCAAAATATTACTGCTGAAGAATGATCTTCGGCTATATATTGCAATGCCGATCTGTTGTTTTTAAAAGGCGAAATTAACCGGTGCAAAGTACCGAACTGCACAAGGTCACGGATCTCTTTATACTTCGCAATTTTTGTTTCAGCCAGCTTTTTTTCATCATCCGTCCATTTGGTGATGTCGTACCCGATGCCCAGCACTCCGCTCATGGCTACATCAAATTTATAGCCCAGTCCGGGCTTCAGCGCATGCCAGTCTTCGTGTGTTACCCACGAAACCATTGTATTGGCAGGAAAGGCGCTTAAATATCCGTATTGGATGAACAGCCTGTCTACCGGATCAGTATTGTCGCTTGTCCAGGCCTGATCCATTCTCGACAGCATTCCCAGGTCAACACGACCGCCACCGCTGGAACAGTCTTCAAACTGAACATTAGGGAAGCGGGTGCGAAGTGTGTCTATTAATCTGTATAAGTTAGTAATATACCTGATACGCACTTCACGCTGCTCGTTTGCTGGCGCATCGGGCCAGCCGGGTTCCGATAAGGTGCGGTTATGGTCCCACTTGATAAACTTAATATTATTTTCACCTAAAAGTGTTGACAACGATTTTAATAAATATTGATACACATCCTCCCTGCCCAGGTTCAGCATCAACTGATGCCTTCCCTCATGGCGGGTTCTGTTGGGAAAATGAAATACCCAATCGGGGTGCGCCCTGTAGAGATCGCTGTTGGGATTCACCATTTCCGGCTCCACCCAAATGCCAAAATCCATTCCCATATCGTTGATCTTTTTGATCATGGGTTGCAACCCGTTTGGAAATTTTTTCCTGTCCACCGTCCAGTCACCAAGAGCGGCATGGTCATCATTCCTTCCTTTAAACCATCCGTCATCAATTACAAATAATTCAACGCCTATTTCTTTTGCAATTTTAGCCAGCGCCAGTTGCTGTTCTTCATTTACATTGAAGGTGGTAGCATACCAGCTATTGTATAACACCGGCTTCGGCTTATCGCGCCATAACGCCGGCAAAACTGTTTTACGTATGTACGTCGTTAAATTTTGCGCTGCACCTTCAGAACCCGAAGGGGTATAGCCTATGATGAACTTAGGTGTTTCAAAAGTAGTTCCCGGTTTCAGCGTCCAGTGGGTATCCCAGAAATTAATGCCTCCTGTAATTTGTAATCTTCCATTGAACGCTTTATCAAAATCAATTCTCCAGTTGCCGCTGTACTGCAAAGTGCCGAACCATGCAGATCCTGATACATCTGCGGTTTCATTTGCCGGACGAACCAGGAACCAGTTTGGGTTGGTAAACGATTTAAAGTCTCTTGCCTGCAGGGTTTTTACCCCCTCAGTTAATATTGTATTGCGCAATTGAAACTCGTGCCCCCATTCCCCGGCCATGTGTGTAAGGTTATACAAATCGGAAGGGAGGTTGATGGAAGCGGATTGCAGGTTTTCTATTTTGATATTATTTGTTTTGCCGGTGTTTTTTACAGCTACCCATTTTTCGAGGATGTCAAATTCCGGTAACACCCGAATGAACGAAGTAATTTCCAGGGGATAATATTTATCTTTTTGTATGATCTTTAAAGTCTGCCGTCCTTCTATCTGCAGCACTTCAGCATTCACGAATGTTAATTCGGCATCGCGTACATTATCTGAAAATACCACTTCAAGTAAAGGCGTTTTAGTAGGGAAGGCACCTCTTGCCGGAATTTCATTGGCGGCGGTGATCTTCTTTTGATGGAAAGCCAACTGTGCCCTGGGGCCGAAATAAGTTTGTTGAACCTCGTCTTCTTTTGTCAGGACTATTTGGTAAACGGAAGCGTTTGTGCTGATCAGCCAACCCCTGGGGCTCTCCGTGGCAACAATCACAGAATCTGCAGATTGCTTTGCGTTTGCCTTCAGAGA